>NZ_JFJV02000185.1:27754-148986 GCF_000611145.1 Cupriavidus sp. SK-3
CCGGCCTGCACCGTGGTGAGGGCGCCGGCCTCGTCCCAGGCCAGCAGGACGTCGCTGGCCCAGCCCGTGGGCAGCAAGGCCTGCGCGGCAAACAGGCTGCCGGCGCTCATGGCCGGGCTCCTTGCGCCGGCGCGGCAGCGGGATAGACCTTGCCCTGCCGCACCACGGCGGCGGCCGGGTTGCGGCCGAACCAGTAAGCCAGTTCCGCCGGCGAGTCGACTTGCCACAGGACGAAATCGGCCGCGCGTCCGGCAGCCAGCAAGCCGTGGCGGTCCGCCGCGCCCAGCGCGCGCGCGGCGTGCGTGGTGACGCCCGCCAGGACTTCGGGCACGGTCAGCCTGAACAGGGTGCACGCCATATTCATCATCAGCAGCAGCGAAGTGACGGGCGAGGTACCAGGATTGTGATCGGTGGAAATGGCCATCGGCACGCCATGCCGGCGCAGCAGTCCGATCGGCGGCAACGTGGTGTCACGCAGGAAATAATAGGCGCCGGGCAGCAGGACCGCCACCGTGCCGGACTCGGCCATCGCCATCACGCCGGCTTCGTCGAGATGCTCCAGGTGATCGGCGGACAGCGCACGGTGGCGCGCTGCCAGCGCACTGCCCCCCAGGTTGCTGAGCTGCTCGGCGTGCAGCTTGACGCGCAGGCCAAGGCGCTCGGCCGCCTGGAAGACGCGCCCGGTCTGCGCCAGGCTGAAGCCGACGGATTCGCAGAAGGCATCGACGGCATCGACCAGGCCTTCCTCGGCCAGCGCGGGCATCATGGTGTCGCACACCAGCGCGATGTAGTCGTCGGCGCGGCCCGCGTATTCCGGCGGCAACGCGTGCGCGCCGAGGAACGTGGTGTGCACCGTTACGCCGAAGGCTTCGCCGAGGCGGCGCGCAACGCGCAACTGCTTGCGCTCGCTGGCGAGGTCAAGGCCATAGCCGGACTTGATCTCCAGCGTTGTCACGCCCTCGGCCAGCAGCGGCGCGAGGCGCGCGGCGGCCAGCGCGAACAGGGTGTCCTCGTCGGCGGCGCGCGTGGCGCGCACGGTGGACACGATGCCGCCGCCGGCGCGGGCGATTTCTTCATAGCCGGCGCCAGCCAGGCGCATGGCGAACTCATCGGCGCGGTGGCCGCCGTACACCAGGTGGGTATGGCAATCGACCAGGCCCGGCGTAATCCACGCATTGCCCGCATCGAAGCGCGGCAGCGCGGCGTAGTCCCGCGGCAGCTCGGCCAACGGGCCCAGCCAGGCAATGCGGCCCTGTTGCACGACCAGTGCCGCGTCGCGGATCGCCTTGGCGGGATCGCCGTCGGGCAGCAGGTGGCAGCGATGCCAGACGCCGTCGGCGGACGAAGGGGAAGCGGCGGCCTGCGCCGGAGTCAGGTTCATTGCGGGTTCTCCATTTCCAGGGTGACGCAAAGGCAGAGCGCGGGCTCGGACATCGCCTGCAGGCGATACGGCGCCGCCACGCCTTCGGCGAACAACATGCCGCCGTCGCTGGCCAGCACGGCCTGCCCGCCTTGGCCGGCGATGCCGTGGCGCCATGCACCCTCAATGACAAACAGCAGCACGACATGCGCGCCGGGGGGAATCGTGAATTCGCGGCGCGCCGCTACGATGCTCGCGCGGCAGGCGCCGCGCCGCGTCATCACATTGAAATCGCGCGTGGCGCCATCCAGCAGTGTCGCCTGCACGCCGCGCTCGCCCGCAAAGGCGAACGGCTCGCCCACGGTATCCAGGCGATGGTTGAAACTGCCATCGTCCGCCAGCAAGCGAACGCCCGCGCCGTCGAGCAGCGCGATCTGGCGGTCGATGCCGGGAAAGGCGGAAAACGGGCCATCGGCGGCGATATCGGCCACGCTCACGCGCCACTGGAAGGCGTCCATGCCGGCGCCCGGTGGCCACGCCGCGATCTCGCGCGTGACGCCGCCGCCGTTTTTCCAGGGTTGCGCAGGCAGGGCGCCGAGCGAGAAGAACTCCAGGCCGCGCGGGCCTTCCATTGCTTCGCTCATGCCCCTGCAGCCTTTGGCACCATCGGCAGGGTTAGGCCCCTCTCGTGCGCGCATTCGATGGCGCTTTCGTAGCCGGCATCGGCATGGCGCATCACACCGGTGGCGGGGTCGTTCCAGAGCACGCGCTCGATACGTTTCGCCGCGGCGTCGGTGCCGTCGCAGACGATCACCACGCCGGAATGCTGCGAGAAGCCCATGCCCACGCCGCCGCCGTGATGCAGGCTGACCCAGGTGGCGCCGCCCGCCGTGTTGAGCAGCGCGTTGAGCAGCGGCCAGTCGGACACCGCATCGGAGCCGTCGCGCATGGCTTCGGTCTCGCGGTTGGGGCTGGCGACCGAGCCGCAATCCAGATGGTCGCGGCCGATCACCACGGGCGCCTTCAGCTCGCCGTTCTTCACCATCTCGTTGAAGGCCAGGCCGGCGCGGTGGCGCTCGTCCAGCCCCACCCAGCAGATGCGCGCGGGCAGGCCCTGGAAGGCGATGCGGTCGCGCGCCATGTCGAGCCAGCGGTGCAGGTGATGGTCTTCGGGGAACAGCTCCTTCATCTTGGCATCGGTCTTGTAGATGTCCTCGGGGTCGCCCGACAGCGCGACCCAGCGGAACGGGCCCTTGCCGCGGCAAAACAGCGGGCGGATATACGCGGGCACAAACCCCGGGAAATCGAAGGCATTGGCCACGCCTTCGTCAAAGGCGACCTGACGGATGTTGTTTCCGTAGTCCAGCGTGGGCACGCCCATCTGCTGGAAGGCCAGCATGGCCTGCACGTGCCTGACGATGGAGGTCCTGGCCGCTGCCTCGACCGACTTCGGATCGGCCGTGCGCGCGGCTTCCCACTGCGCCACGGTCCAGCCCGCCGGCAGGTAGCCGTTGACCAGGTCGTGCGCCGAGGTCTGGTCGGTGACGATGTCCGGGCGCATGCCGCCGGCCTGCGCGCGCTTCACCAGTTCCGGCATGATCTCGGCGGCGTTGCCGAGCAGCCCGACCGAGATGGCCTGCTTGTTGCGCGTGGCCTCTTCGATCATGGCCAGGGCTTCGTCGATGGTGGTCGCCTTCTTGTCGACGTAGCGCGTGCGCAGGCGGAAATCGATGCGTGACTCCTGGCATTCGATCGCCAGCACGCAAGCGCCGGCCAGCACGCCGGCCAGCGTCTGCGCGCCGCCCATGCCGCCCAGGCCGGCGGTGAGGATCCATTTGCCGGAGAGATTGTTGTCGTAGTGCTGGCGGCCGGCTTCGACGAAGGTCTCGAAGGTGCCCTGCACAATGCCTTGCGTGCCGATATAGATCCACGAGCCGGCGGTCATCTGGCCGTACATCATCAGGCCGGCGCGATCCAGCTCGTTGAACTTGTCCCAGGTGGCCCAGTGCGGCACCAGGTTGGAGTTGGCGATCAGCACGCGCGGCGCGTCCGCATGGGTGCGGAACACGCCCACCGGTTTGCCCGACTGGACCAGCAGCGATTCCTCTTCACCCAGGTTGCGCAGGCAGTCGAGGATGGCGTCGAAGCATTCCCAGTTGCGCGCCGCCTTGCCGATGCCGCCGTACACCACGAGGTCCTGCGGGCGCTCGGCCACGTCGGGATCGAGGTTGTTCTGGATCATGCGGTAGGCGGCTTCGATCAGCCAGTTCTTGCAGTGCAGCTCGGTGCCGCGCGGCGCGCGGATCTCGCGCTGGCCGCGCAGGGGTACCGCTTTGGCGAATTGGTGTTCGTTGGCGTTCATGTGGGGTTCTCCTGCCTGTTCAGTTCAGCGGTTCGGCCTGCGTTCGGGATTTTGCGCGCGCATCAAGCCACGCCGGCCTGCGACGGCAGCACCTGGCGTACCGACTCGGGCCAGCCAGCACCCGCATCGCCCTGCTTCACCCACTGCTTCATCGCCTCGATATCCGGCGCGAAGTAGCGGTCGCCTTCCACGAACGCCACGCGCTCGCGAATGCGCGCGATCTCGATCTCGATCAGCGGCGAGGACTCCAGCGGGCGATGGAACTCGATGCCCTGCGCGGCGGCCATGGCTTCGATGCCGACCACCACGGCGGTGTTCTCCGCCATATCGCCCAGGCGGCGCGCGCCATAGGTGGCCATCGACACGTGGTCCTCCTGGTTGGCCGACGTAGGCAAGCTATCCACGCTGGCGGGGTGCGCCAGCGACTTGTTCTCGGAGGCCAGCGCGGCGGCGGTGACCTGCGCGATCATGAAGCCGGAATTGAGACCACCGTCGCGCACCAGGAACGGCGGCAGGCCGGACAGGCCGGAATCGAGCAGCAGCGCGAGGCGGCGCTCGGAGATCGCGCCGATCTCGGCGATGGCCAGGGCGATGATGTCAGCGGCGAAGGCCACCGGCTCGGCGTGGAAGTTGCCGCCCGAGATCACGTCGCCTTGCTCCGGGAACACCAGCGGATTGTCCGACGCGGCATTGGCCTCGATCTGCAGCACGCGCGCGGCATGTTGCAGGTTGTCCAGGCAGGCGCCCATCACCTGCGGCTGGCAGCGGATGGAATACGGGTCCTGCACGCGGCCGCAGGTCACATGCGAATCCACGATCTTGCTGCCGTCGAGCAGCGCGCGCACGGCGCCGGCCACGGCAATCTGCCCGGCCTGGCCGCGCGCGGCATGGATACGGGCGTCGAACGGCTTGACCGAGCCCTTGATGGCTTCCAGCGACAAGGCGCCCGCCACCAGTCCCGCGGCGAAGATGTCCTCGGCGGCAAACAGGCCGGCCAGCGCCAGCGCGGTGGAAACCTGGGTGCCGTTGAGCAGCGCCAGCCCTTCCTTGGGGCCGAGCGTGAACGGCGTCAGCCCGGCATGGGCCAGGCCTTCGGCAGCCGGGCGGCGCACGCCGTCGATCATCACATCGCCCACGCCGATCAGCGTGCACGACATATGCGCCAGCGGCGCGAGATCGCCCGACGCGCCCACCGAGCCCTTGGCGGGAATGCAGGGCGTGACGCCGGAGTTGGCCAGCGCCAGCAGTGCCTCGATGATCTCGGGGCGGATGCCCGAATGGCCGCGCGCCAGGCTCACGGCCTTGATCGCCAGGATCAGGCGCACGGTGTCGGCGGCCAGGTCGGCGCCAGTGCCCACGCTGTGCGACAGCACCAGGTTGCGCTGCAACTCGGCCAGCTTGTCGTGCGGGATGCGCGTCTGGGCCAGCTTGCCGAAACCGGTGTTGATGCCGTAGACCACGGCATCGGCGTCGATGATGTCCTGCACGGTAGCCTGGGACGCGCGCACGCCGGGCCAGGCGGATTCATCCATCGCCAGGCGCACTTCGCCGCGATGGATGCGGCGCAGGTCGGCCAGGGTGACGGAGCCGGGCAGCAAGGTCAGCAGCGGGCGGGAGGCTTGGGTGGCTTGGGTGGCGATCATTTGTATGTCCCTGTCTATACAGCCGGGTTCGTGCATCGGCTGGTGGATCTGAAAAATCAACGGCGGACGGCTGGGTTCAGCCGAAGGCCGGGTTGCCATCGGCGCGGAATCGGCTGCCGAGGCGGTAACGGTTGCCGGGGTGCAGGCAACGTACAAAGGTGACGGGCGTGCCGCCGGTCCAGGTGCGGCGGGTCAGCAAAAGGCACGGCTGGCTGCCGGGCATTTCCAGTTGCGCGGCCTGCTCGGGCGTGGCGGCGATCGCGTCGACCACGTGCTCGATCTGGTCGTAAGGCACATGGCGCAGCAGGTATTCGCCGGGCTTCACCGAGACGAAATCCTGGTTGATAAAGTCCGGCGCCACGCGCGGGTTGACGTAGCGGTCTTCCAGTTGCACCGGCACGCCGTCCTCGCGATGCACGCACACCGAGTGGAACACCGACTCGCCGGTGCGCAGGTCCAGCGCGGCGGCCACTTCGATGGAGGCCGCCACGCGTTCCACCACCATGACGTCGCAGGCGTAGTCGTGGCCACGCATGCGGATCTCGTCCTGCAGGTTGACCACGCTGAGCAGCGTCGACTGCGGCTTGTGCTCGGCCACGAACGTGCCCACGCCGGCCACCCGGACCACCCTGCCCTGCTCGGCCAGCTCGCGCAGCGCGCGGTTCACCGTCATGCGCGACACGCCGAAGCGGGTCACCAGTTCCTGCTCGGACGGCACGCGGTCGCCCGGCTGCCACGCGCGGCTCTGGATATTGCGCGCGATGTACTCCTTCACCTGCTGGTAGAGCGCGGCGGGAGTGGCATCGGGAACGCCCCGGCGGTTGGCGGTGGCAGCTTTCATGGCTTGGCTTGCAACTCAGTGCTCGGCGGAGGCCATGGCCTCGGCGCGGATTTCCTCGGTCAGTACCGCCTTGAGTTCCGAAAACTCCGGCGAGGTCTTGATGGTGTAGTGGCGCGGATGCGGGAAGTCCACATCGATGGTGCGCTTGATGCGGCCGGGCCGTGCGGAGAACACCGCCACGCGGTTGGCCATGAAGATGGCTTCGTCGATATCGTGCGTGACGAACAGCACCGTCTTGCGCGAGGCTTCCCAGATGCCCAGCAGCAGCTCCTGCATCAGCACGCGAGTCTGGTTGTCGAGCGCGCCGAAGGGCTCGTCCAGCAGCAGGATCTTGGGATCGTTGGCCAGCGCCCGGGCAATGGCCGTGCGCTGCTGCATGCCGCCCGAGAGCTGCTTGGGGAAATGATGCTCGAAGCCGCGCAGGCCCACGCGCTGGATAAAGAAGTCGCTGCGCTCGCGCTGCTCCGGCTCGCTCATGCCGCGCTCGCGCAGGCCAAAGCGTACGTTCTGCTCGATGGTCAGCCACGGGAACAGCGTGTACGACTGGAACACCATGCCGCGCTCCGCGCCGGGGCCGGTGACTTCCTGGCCATCGAGCAGCACGCGCCCGGTGGTGGGCGTATCCAGCCCGGCGACGATGCGCAGCAGCGTGGACTTGCCGCAGCCCGAGGGACCGAGGATGGTGACGAAGTCGTTGTCCGCCACCTCGAAATCGGTGGGCTGCAAGGCCAGGGTCTGGCCGCCGCGTGGATTGACGAAGGTACGGGAGACCTGCTGGATGGACAGTGCGCTCATTTGATCGAACTCCACGGGAACAGGCGCTGGTTGGCCAGCTTGAAAGCCAGGTCGGAGACCAGGCCGATACAGCCGATCACGATGATGCCGAAGATGATCTGCCCGGTGTTGAGCAGCGCCTGGCTGTCGGTGATCATGTGGCCGATGCCGGAAGACGAGCCGATCAGCTCGGCCACGATGACGTAGGTCCAGGCCCAGCCCAGCACCAGGCGCAGGATCTCGGCGATCTCCGGCGCGGCGCCGGGAATCAGCACGCGCCGCACGATGCCGCTGCTGTTGGCGCCCAGCGTGTAGGCCGCCTCCACCAGGTCACGCCGCGCGCCGCCCACCGTCACCGCCACCATCAGCACGATCTGGAAGAACGAGCCGATAAAGATCACCAGCACCTTCTGCGCCTCGCCGATGCCGGCCCACAGGATCAGCAGCGGGATGAAGGCCGAGGCCGGCAGGTAGCGGCAGAACGAGACGAAGGGCTCGAAGAATGCCTCCGCCGCCTTGTACGCGCCCATGAAGATGCCCAGCGGCACAGCCAGCGCGGCGGCCAGCACGAAGCCGCCCAGCACGCGCCACACGGTCATGCCGATGTCGCCGATAAAGTTGTACTCGGTGAACAGCAGCACGCCTTCGCGCGCCATGGTCATCGGATCGGCCAGGAAGGTGCGCGGCACCATGCCGCCGAGGGTCACCGCCGCCCACACGCCGAAGAACAGCACGAAGAACCCCAGCCCCAGCACCCAGCGCGCCTGCTGCGAGACCGGTGTCAGCGGCGCGAGCCACGGATGGCGGCGCGCGGCCGCCGGATTCGCCGCGGCGGGAGCGGGCTTTGTAGCTGGATTCGCTGCGGGCGAACCAATGTGAACCTGCGTCATGGCACCAACCTCGTTACTTGATGAAGCGCGCGTCGTACAGGGCCGTAACGTCCGGCACCTGGCGGATCACGCCAATTTCCAGCAGCACCTGCGCCGCTTCCTTGCTGAAGCTGGCCAGCTCGCCGCCGAAGAACTTGCGGTTGGCTTCGCGATCCTGCCAGCGCAGGTAGGCGGACGACTTGGCGAACTGCTCGCCGCTTTGCTTGACCGCCGCGCCCATGATGTCATTGGCCTTGGCCGGGTCTTGCCTGATCATGTCGAGCGCTTCGAAGTAGCTGTCCACCAGCGCCTGCGCGGCCTTGGGATTGTCCTTGAGCCACTTGGGCGCGCAGCCCAGGGTGTCCATCACCATCGGGTAGTCGAGCGTGGTGGCGAGGATCTTGCCCTTGTCCGGGTTCTGGCGCACGGACGACAGGTACGGCTCATACGTCATGGCGGCATCGTTCTGGCCGGAGATGAAGGCCTGCGCGGCTGCCTGCGGCGACAGCGTGGTGGTCTTGACGTCCTTCAGGGTCATGCCGTTCTTCTTGAGCATCCAGGCCAGGCCGAAGTACGGCGCGGTGCCCGGCGCATCCACGCCGACGGTCTTGCCCTTGAGGTCGGCGAAGCCCTTGACGTCGCCGCGCACGGCCAGGCCGTCGGCACCGTAGGACTTGTCCAGCTGCACGATCTGGGTGATGGGCACGCCGTTGGCGTTCCAGGCCACGTGGGTCTCGACCGTGGTGGCCGCGCACTGGATCGCGCCGGAGGCGAGCGCCAGGTGACGGTCCTTCTGCGGAATCATCTTGATGTCGACGTCGACACCGTGCTTCTTGAAGATGCCGGCCTTGTCGGCCAGCGTCAGCGGCGCGAAACCGGTCCACCCGCTCATGCCCAGCGTGACCTGGGTGGCTTGCGCCTGGGCGGCGCCGGCGGCACCCAGCATGGCGACTGCTGCAACGGCGGCGGCTAGCGACTTACCGCTACGGATACGAAATCCCATCTTCCTGGCTCCTTTGGTGTGATGCGAACGAGGCCGCGCCGGCATTGGCGGCGGCCGGATCGCCCGGCTCGGGCGGTGCCGTACTTGCGGCGCCGGTCATTTGCCAGGCAATTTAGCAACCCTGTATATACAAGTCAATGCAGTAGTTAACCCGAGGCGGCAGGCGGAATTGGCGTTGCCGGCACTTGATGCGCGGCAGGCCGCGCATCGGCCACACATCTAGGGAAAACACTACTCCGCGTCATGCGCCGGGCGCACTCTCGCAGGGCGCAAGCGCCGGGATAAGGCACACCGGGTGCACCAAAGCGGTGTCTTTCCGTCAACGAGACATCACTTGCTGTCTATACAGGATCGAGCGGCAACCTCTATGCAAACGACGTGCCACAGAGATTTCAGAGGTACCGTCCGCGGAAGTGCCGGCGGCACCGCCCCCGACGGAGAGACGCTCGGGGCCGCAGCCCCGGCTTCGTTCAGGCGTCGAAGAACGACGCCACGGTGGGATAACGCAGGCGCAGGCGCAACTCGCGTTTGAGGCGGGCATTTTCCAGCCGCCGCGATTCGCTCATGAAGCTGAGCAAGGTGGGCTCGACCGCCTCGCGCAACTGCGCACGGCTCAGGCGCGGCGGGCGCGGCAGGCCGCGGCGGTCGGCCACCAGGTCGAAATAGTCAGCCATGCGCATCTCGGAATCGTCGCTGGCGTGCACCACCCGCTGGGGCCGGCCGCGGAACAGCGCCGCCACCATGGTGCGAGCCAGGTCAAAGGCATGGATGTGGTTGGTATAGACATCGTCCTGCGGCGCCAGCGCCGGCGTGCCTTTGGTCAGGCGGGCCAGCGGCAGCCTGTCCTCGGCATAGATGCCGGGGATGCGCACGATCGAGCTGCGCCAGCCGGCGTGGCGGCCGAAGTCCCGCACGGCGCGCTCGGCCGCCACGCGGCGCCGGGCGCGCGCGGTTTGCGGGCGCACCGCGTGCGATTCCGCCAGCCGGGCGCCGCCGCGGTCGCCGTACACGCCGGAGGTGCTGGCGTAGACAAAGACAGGCCGCGCAGGGCTTGCGGCGGCCCCCCTGCCGCCCCGCTCGGGTAGAATGTCGGGCTTGGCAGACCATCCGCCAGCCCGCGCGGGAGACCGCCGCCAGGCAGCGCGCCGCAATGCGCGCAACAGCGCCAGCGTGCGCGGATCGCCCTCGCCGCGTGCGGGTGGCGGCGCCAGGTGGAGCACCTTGCCGGCCAGGCGGGCAAGGCGCGCCAGCGTGGCGGGCCGGTCCAGGTCGGCTACCAGCGGCACCGCGCCGTTGTCCCGCAATACAGTGCGGCGGGACGGCTGCGAAGTGACGGCAAAGACGCGCCAGCGCGTCGACAGAATACGCAGGCAACGTGTGCCCACATCCCCACAGCCGACGATGAGAAGGCGCGGGCGACCCAGGCGGCGTCGCGACAGATTTTTGCTCATAGAGTGATCATGGCTTATCAAGTTACCGTCATGCCCAGCGGCCGCCAGTTCGAAGCGGCCGCGGACGAAACCATCCTCAGCGCGGCCCTGCGCCACAGCATCGGCCTGCCCTACGGCTGCAAGAACGGCGCGTGCGGATCCTGCAAGGGCCGTGTCACCGCCGGCGGCATCGTCCAGGGCGATCATGCCGCATCTGCGCTTTCCGCGCAGGAGAAAACCGAGGGCCGCGCGCTGTTCTGCTGCGCCACGGCCACCTCGGACGTCACCATCGAATGCCGCGAGGTGCAGGGCGCCGGCGATATTCCCATCAAGAAGATCCCGTGCCGCGTCGCCTCGATGGAGCGCGTGGCCGACGACGTCGTCGTCGCGCGCCTGCAGCTGCCCGCCACCGAGCGCATGCAGTTCCTGGCCGGCCAGTACGTTGAATTCCTGCTGCGCGACGGCAAGCGCCGCAGCTACTCGATCGCCACGCCGCCCCACCAGGAAGGCCCGATCGAGCTGCATATCCGCCATATGCCGGGCGGCACCTTCACCGACTACGTGTTCGGCGCGAAGGACGGCCAGCCGGCCATGAAGGAGCGCGATATCCTGCGCTTCGAGGGCCCGCTGGGCAGCTTCTTCCTGCGCGAGGATTCCGACAAGCCCATCATCCTGCTGGCCTCCGGCACCGGCTTCGCGCCGATCAAGGCCATCGTCGAGCATGCGGTCTACACCGGCATCACCCGCCCGATGACGCTGTACTGGGGCGGCCGCCGCCCGCGCGACCTCTATATGCACACGCTGTGCGAACAATGGGCGCGCGATCTGCCCAACTTCCGCTACGTGCCGGTGATCTCCGACGCGCAGGCCAGCGACGACTGGGACGGCCGCACGGGCTTCGTCCACGAAGCCGTGATGGAAGACCACCCGGACCTGTCCGGCTTCGAGGTCTACGCCTGCGGCGCGCCGGTGATGATCAATGCCGCGCGCAAGGACTTTTCCCTGCGCTGCGACCTGCACGAAGACGCCTTCTTCGCCGACTCGTTCACCTCGGAGGCCGATATGCACCCGGCTCCCGCGGCGGCGGCACCGGCGGCCTGAACGCCACCCGGTCCGTCCCCACGCTGCAACAATGCCCGGCCCGACCAAAATTCGTTTTGACAGCCGGGCGCATGCGCCTTATATTGGCCGCCATGAACTACGCTATCAATCGACGCAGCTACCGTACGTTGCTCCCCACCGGGGTGCCTCGCGGCTGACCGTCCATAGCATCTGTTCAGGTCGACAAGCCACGGGCAACCCCCGTGGCTTTTTGTTTTTCCGCTCTCCTCTCCCCTGTTTCACGCCGACCCCTGGAGTCCGCCATGGCATTTGCTGAGTACCCCGTCCAATCCCTGATGTACATCACCAACCGGCCCGAGCTCGTCTTTACCGAAGGCAAGGGCTCGTGGCTCACGGACCATAACGGCAAGCGATACCTGGACTTCGTGCAAGGCTGGGCGGTCAACTGCCTGGGGCACTCCAACCAGGGCATGATCGACGCGCTGGTGGCGCAGTCGCAAAAGCTGTTCAACCCGAGCCCGGCGTTCTACAACGAGCCCATGCTCAAGCTGGCCAAGCAGCTCACCGACAGCAGCTGCTTCGACAAGGTCTTCTTCGCCAACAGCGGCGCCGAGGCCAACGAAGGCGCGATCAAGCTGGCGCGCAAATGGGGCCGCAAGCACAAGAACGGCGCGTTCGAGATCATCACCATGGACCACAGCTTCCACGGCCGCACGCTCGCCACCATGAGCGCGTCGGGCAAGGCCGGCTGGGACACCATCTTCGCGCCCCAGGTGCCGGGCTTCCCCAAGGCCGACCTGAACGACCTGGCATCGGTGGAAAAGCTGATCAACGACAAGACCGTGGCGATCATGCTGGAGCCGGTGCAGGGCGAAGGCGGCGTGATCCCCGCCTCGCGCGAATTCATGCAAGGCCTGCGCAAGCTGGCCGACAAGCACAAGCTGCTGTTCATCGTCGACGAAGTGCAGACCGGCTGCGGACGCTGTGGCACGATGTTCGCCTATGAGCTGTCGGGCGTGGAACCGGACATCATGACGCTGGGCAAGGGCATCGGCGGCGGCGTGCCTCTGGCGGCGCTGCTGTGCAAGGCTGAAGTGGCCAGCTTCGAGGCCGGCGACCAGGGCGGCACCTACAACGGCAACCCGGTGATGACGGCGGTCGGCAGCGCCGTGATGACGCAACTGACCGCGCCCGGCTTCCTGCAAAGCGTGCAGGAAAAAGGGGCTTACCTGCGCGAGCAATTGCTGGCACTGTCGTCCGAGTTCGGCCTGGGCGGCGAACGCGGCGAAGGCCTGCTGCGCGCGCTGGTGCTCGACAAGGACATCGGCCCGCAGCTGGTGGAAGAAGCGCGCGACATGCAGCCGGAAGGCCTGCTGCTGAACTCGCCGCGCCCCAACCTGCTGCGTTTCATGCCCGCGCTGAACGTGACCACGGAAGAGATCGACCTGATGATCGGCAAGCTGCGCACGCTGCTGAAAAAGCTGGGCTGAGTCTCATCTGAAGCCCGGCCCATCGCCGGGTCACCGGGTCAACGTAAAGAAAAAGGCCCCGCAAACAGTTGCGGGGCCTTTCTTGCAAACACGCGGGTTAAACGGGCAACATCACTCGCCCAGATACGCCGCGCGCACCTTCGGATCGTCCAGCATCTCCTTGGCGTCGCCGCTCATGGTGACCAGGCCGGATTCCATCACATAGCCGCGGTGCGCGGCCTGCAGCGCCAGCCGCGCATTCTGCTCCACCAGCAGCACGGTCACGCCCAGCGCGGAGACGTCGCGCACCACCTCGAAGATCTTCGCCACCATGATCGGCGACAGCCCCATCGACGGCTCATCGAGCAGCAGCAGCTTGGGCTGGCTCATCAGCGCGCGCGCCATGGCCAGCATTTGCTGTTCGCCGCCCGACATGGTGCCCGCCAGCTGGTTGGCACGCTCTTTCAGGCGCGGGAAGACGCCGAACATGCGGTCGATGTCGGACTTGATGCCGGCCTCGTCCGTGCGCGTGTACGCGCCCATCTGCAGGTTCTCGGTGATGGTCATGCGCGCGAACACGCCGCGCCCTTCCGGCACCATCGCCAGCCCTTGCTTGAGCAGCGTGTAGCTGGGCACGCCCTTGATGGACTTGCCCATGTATTCCACATCGCCGCCAGCCCAGCCCTGCAGCCCGGTGATGGCCTTCATGGTGGTGGTTTTGCCGGCGCCGTTGGCGCCGATCAGCGTGACCAGTTCGCCTTCCCGGATCTCGAGGTCGATGCCCTTGACCGCCTGGATGCCGCCGTAAGCGACCTTCAGGCCGGATATCTTCAGTAGCGTTTGTTTCATTGTCTGTTTCCCCCGTCAGTGCGCCGGGGTACCGAGGTAAGCCTCGATCACCGCTGGATTGCTCTGAACTTCGTGCGGCAGGCCCTGCGCGATGACCTTGCCGTAGTCGAGCACGGTCAGGCGGTTGCACAAGCCCATCACCAGCTTTACGTCGTGCTCGATCAGCAGGATGGTCTTGCCGTCGGCGCGGATCTTGTCGAGCAGGCCACGCAGTTCCACTTTTTCGGTTGCGTTCATGCCGGCGGCGGGTTCATCCAGCGCCAGCAGCTTGGGCTCGGTGGCGAGCGCCCGCGCGATTTCCAGGCGGCGCTGATGGCCGTAGGAAAGGTTGCGCGAGGTGAAGTGGGCGTACTTGCCGATGCCGACATACTCCAGCAGGTCGTGCGCCCAGTCTTCCACCGACTCTTCTTCGCGCCGCACCGAGGGCGGACGGAATACCGCGCCGAGCAGGCCCGCCTTGGTGCGCACATGGCGCCCCACCATCACGTTCTCCAGCGCGGTCATCTCGCCGAACAGGCGGATGTTCTGGAAGGTGCGGGCAATGCCCGCCTTGGCGACTTCGTGTACGGCGGTGGGCTGGTAGCGCTTTCCGCCCAGCACGAACTCGCCGGAATCCGGCGTGTACAGGCCGGTGATCACGTTGAAGAAGGTGGTCTTGCCGGCCCCGTTGGGACCGATCAGGCCGTAGATTTCGCCCGGATTGATCTGCAGGCCCACGTCGGACAAAGCCTGCAGTCCGCCGAATCGCTTGTTGACCCCCTGTACGGACAGGAGGAAATTCTCGTTGCTCATGATGTCCTCCGGGTCAGAAACGGCCAACGCTGCCCGGGCGGCGGATCACCGGCCGGTCTTCCTTGCGCGGCGACGGCCACAGGCCTGCCGGGCGATACAGCATCACGCCAACCAGGGCCAGCCCGAACAGCAACTGGCGCAGCACTTCGGCGTCGACGATGGTATGGCCGAAGAGCATGTTCTGCGCCGGCTCCGCCACGGCGCGCAGCAGTTCCTGGAAACCCACCAGCAAGATACCGCCGAGGATCACGCCGGGGATGTGGCCCATGCCACCCAGCACCACGATGGCGAGGATGTAGATGGACTCCCACAGCACGAACGACTCAGGCGACACAAAACCCTGGAAAGCGCCGAACACCGCGCCCGACGCGCCGCCAAACGACGCGCCCATGGCGAAGGCCAGCAGCTTGATGTTGCGGGTGTTGATGCCCATCGCCTTGGCGGCGATCTCGTCTTCGCGGATGGCCACGAAGGCTCGGCCGATGCGCGAATTCTGCAGGCGCAGGCAGATGAACACGATGGCGATCACCAGCACCACCAGCAGGTAGTAGTACATGAACACCGGCGTGAACTTCAGCCCGAATATCTCGTGCGACTTGGAGAAATCGAAGCCGAAGATGTGAACCGGATCCACCGCCGTGATCCCCTTCGGGCCGTTGGTGATGTTGAGCGGGCGGTCAAGGTTGTTCAGGAAGATGCGGATGATCTCGCCGAAGCCCAGGGTCACGATGGCGAGGTAGTCGCCGCGCAGCTTGAGCGTTGGCGCGCCAAGCAGCACACCGAAGGTTGCCGCCACCAGCACGGCCAACGGCAGCACGAACCACATGGAAAGGTGCAGGCCATTCGGGAAAAGCTGGTGGATCCACTCAAACTGGTTGGCCAGGTGGGGCGAGCCCAGCAAGGCCATCAGGTACGCCCCTACGGCATAGAAAGCGATGTAGCCAAGGTCGAGCAGGCCGGCAAAGCCCACCACGATGTTCAGGCCGAGCGCCAGCATGATGTAGATCAGCGCGAAATCGAGCACGCGCACCCAGTAGTTGCCGCCCAGCGTCTGCACGAGGAACGGCGCGCACAGGGCGATCACCAGGAAGGCCATCAGGGCGGCCATGGTCTTGGCCGGGGTCTTGGTTAGCGGCGCTGCCGGCGCCGCCGGGGATGGAATCGGGGTATTCATGGATTCTCTCTCCTCAGGCGCGTTCGGAAACCCGCTCGCCCATGATGCCGGACGGACGGAACACAAGGACGATGATCAGCACGATGAAGGCGAACACATCCTGGTAGTTGGAGCCAAATACGCCACCAGTGAGATCGCCGATATAGCCGGCGCCCAGCGCTTCGATCAGGCCCAGCAGCATGCCGCCGACCATGGCGCCCGCCAGGTTGCCGATGCCGCCCAGCACTGCGGCGGTGAACGCCTTCAGGCCGGGGATGAAGCCCATGTAGAAGTGCGCGTTGCCGTAGTTGGTCGCCATCATCACGCCGGCCAGCGCTGCCAGCGCGGCACCGATCATGAAGGTGGCCGAGATCACGAAGTTCGGGTTCACGCCCATCAGCCCCGCCACCTTCTGGTTCTCGGCGGTGGCGCGCATCGCGCGGCCGAGCTTGGTGCGGTTGACGAGAGTCAGCAGGCCCGCCATCACCATCAGCGCCATGCCGATGATGACGATTTCCTTGCCCGTGATGGTCGCGCCGGTGGCACCGATATCGATCGGATCCGAGGGCAGCAGTTGCGGGAAGGTAAGTGGGTTACGCGACCAGATCATCATCGCCACGGTCTGCAGGATGATGGAAACGCCAATGGCGGTGATCAGCGGGGCCAGCCGTGGCGCGTTGCGCAACGGCCGGTAGGCCACCCGCTCGATGGTGTACGCCAGCACGGCGCAGACCGGCATGGCGATCAGTGTCGCGATCACCAGCGTGAGCCATTCGGGTAGCCCGGGGGCAAATTTCTGCAATCCCAGGATTGCTGTCAAAGCGGTCAGTGCGCCGATCATCAGGACGTCGCCGTGGGCGAAGTTGATGATCCCGAGAATGCCGTAGACCATGGTGTAGCCGAGTGCGATCAGCGCATAGATGCTGCCGAGCACCAGACCGTTCACGATCTGCTGGATAAGGATATCCATGAAAACTCCTTGCTTCCGTCCAATTTCCCTCGACATGGTGTGGATGCCGGGGGGACGTTGATATGTGGGTGGCTTGGTAGTGCGGTTGTTTGCTGGTAAGCGGCCTGCCTACTCCACCCATGGTAAGGATGCTGCATGTAAGGCAAGGCTAAAAAAACGGCACCGCAACATACTCGCGGTGCCGTTCGGATGGGCCGGTAAGCCCGGACTACATCTTCACGACGTCAAGGACGGTCTTCTTCTTGTCCTTGTACTCGTACAGCGTGATGGTGCCCTCCTTCATGTCGCCCTTTTCATCGAAGGCGATGGTGCCGATCAGGCCCTTGTAGTTCGTCTTGGGCATCTCGGCCAGGATGGCCGCCGGTTCGGTCGAGTTGGCGCGCTTCATGGCGTCGACGATGACCATCACGGCGTCATAGGTGAACGGTGCATAGATCTGCACCGGCGCATTGAAGCGAGCCTGGTAGCGCTTGTCGAAATCCGCGCCCTGCTCCATCTTCGACAGTGCCAGGCCAGCTTCCGAGCAGATGATGTTTTGCACGGCATCGCCGGCCAGTTCGGCCACCTTGTCGGTACATACGCCATCGCCGCCAACGATCTTGGAGGTGATGCCGAGTTCCTTGGCCTGCTTGGCGAACGGGCCGCCGGTGGCGTCCATGCCGCCGTACATGATCACATCAGGCTTCTTGCCCTTGATCTTGGTCAGAATGGCCTTGAAGTCGGTGGCCTTGTCGTTGGTGGCTTCACGCGCCACCACGTTCACGCCGGAAGCCTTGGCGGTCTTCTCGAACTCGTCGGCCAGGCCCTTGCCGTAGGCAGTGGCATCGTCAACGATGGCCACGCTCTTGGCGTGCAGGCTCTTGGTGGCGTAGTTGGCCAGCGCCGGACCCTGCTGGGCATCGGTGGCGACCACGCGGAAGGTCGTCTTGAACCCTTGCTTGGTGTAGTCGGGGTTGGTCGACGACGGCGAGATCTGCACGATGCCGGCATCGCTATAGATCTTGGAGGCCGGGATCGATACGCCCGAATTCAGGTGACCGACCACGGCCACGACCTTCGCGTCCACCAGCTTCTGCGCCACGGCGGTGCCGGTCTTCGGGTCGCCCGCGTCGTCTTCGCCGACCAGTTCGAGCTTGACCTTCTTGCCGTTGACTTCCAGGCCTGCCTTATTGACTTCTTCCACGGCCAGGCGAGCGCCGTTTTCGTTGTCCTTGCCAAGGTGAGCGATACCGCCGGTGAGCGGTGCCGCGTGACCGATCTTGACTACAACTTCGCCGCCACCGGCTGCGGGCGCTGCCGCGGCAGGCGCCGACGCTGCCGGCTCGGCCGGCTTTTCTTCTTTCTTGCCGCAAGCAGTAACCAGCGCCACTGCGGCTGCGATCGGCAGAATCTTGGCAAACGTGATTTGCATGAGTGATCTCCTAGGATTCACATGATCAGGGTAAACCAACGCCCCCCGGACGTTTCCCCTGAACCGCCATAGTTTAGTTTCAATTTGAAACGCGCGAATTGTATTCCCTTTTTATACGGATGCAATATGCGACGCAACAACCTGAAGGATTAACCCACCAAATGAGCTAGGGAATTTCCCCAATGCACAAATTGGGGCAATTCCCGCCTACATGGAGGCTAGCCGTTGATACTAACAAGATTCGTGCCTACCGTAGGCCAGAGGCCACATTTGCAGCGTTTGCGTCACTCACTCAGGCGCCGTATTAAATAGGTGTTCCATTTAATATGAACCACCTCATTCATATACAACGAGCGAGTACGCCGGCACCATAATAGGGAAATCCCCAATTACAGGGATTTCCCTTGGTTGTCTTTTATTGCAGACAGGTAGAAGGGCCGCGGCGGCAGGTATGTGCATTATCCAAGGAATACCGGGCTATATATCGATGCGATATATTGGTGCAACCGTGGCAATGGAGTGGTGCGAAGCAGGCGGCAACCAGTTGCACCAGCCTGGACTGGATTGCGACGGGCATGCCTGCGCGCGGACGGGCGTGGACGGGAAAGAGGGAAGCAAGGCGAGCGCCAGCCGCAGCGGACACGCTGCGGCCCCGGCCAGGGGCCGGCACGGGGATGATGCACCAATCTGGAAAGGAGGGGCCGCGCCAGCCGGTGCCGGCAGCGCCGTGAGACAGCCGCCGGCCGCTACGGAATCAGCAGCGAATCAGGCGGGAGTGACTTGCTGCAAGCCCCGCGGCAGGGGGAACGACATCTTCTCTTCGATGCCATCCAGCGCACGCACGTTGCGCACTCCCAGCAGGCGCAGGCGCTCGACGATGGACTGCGCCAGCGCCTCCGGTGCGGACGCGCCGGCTGTCAGCCCGATGCGGCGCTTGCCCGCAACCCACTCCGCACGCAGCTGATCCGGCGAATCGATCATGTAGGCCGGCACACCGAGGCGTTCGGCGAGCTCGCGCAAGCGGTTGGAGTTCGAACTGTTGGGACTGCCCACCACGATCACCACCTCCACCTGCGGCGCCATGAACTTGACGGCATCCTGGCGGTTCTGGGTGGCGTAGCAGATGTCCTGCTTCTTGGGCTCGCGGATCAGCGGGAAGCGCGCCTTGAGCGCAGCGACGATCTCCAGCGTCTCGTCGACCGAGAGCGTGGTCTGGGTCACGAAGGCGAGCCGCCCGGCGTCGGCCACCTGCAGCTTCGCCACATCTTCGGCGGACTCGACCAGCAGCATGCCGCCTTCGGCCTGCCCCATGGTGCCCTCGACTTCGGGATGGCCCTTGTGGCCGATCATGATGATCTCGCAGCCCTCGGCGCGCATCTTGCCGACTTCCACATGCACCTTGGTCACCAGCGGACAGGTGGCATCGAAGACGTTGAGGCCGCGCACCGTGGCGTCGGCACGCACTTCCTTTGATACGCCATGCGCACTGAAGATCACTGTGGAGCCCGGGGGCACCTCCTCCAGTTCCTGCACGAAGACAGCGCCCTTGCGGCGCAGGTCTTCCACCACGTAGGCGTTGTGCACGATTTCGTGACGCACATAGATAGGCGCGCCGTAGCGTTCAAGGGCGCGCTCGACGATCTCGATGGCACGATCCACACCGGCGCAAAAGCCGCGCGGCTGCGCCATCAGGATCTCGGCATCGGTGGCTGTGGTGAGCTCAGACATGCAAGGATTCGATTCAAGGATGCCGGCGGTTGCCGGCCGGTGGTGCTTAGAGAATGCCGATCAGCTGGACATCGAACAGGATGGTCTGCCCGGCCAGCGGGTGGTTGAAATCGAACAGCGCCGACGTCGCCCCGATCTCCTTGAGCACACCGGCGTACTTTCCGCCTCCCGGCGCGTTGAACTCAACCAGGTCGCCCGGGGCGTAGTCTTCTTCGAACGAGCTGTTCTCACGCAGCGTCGCCAGCGAAACCCGTTGCAGCAGCTCAGGGTTGCGCGGACCGAAGGCGTGCTCCGCCGCCAGCCGGTAAGTCATGCGCTCGCCCTCCGGCATGCCCAGCAGGGCCTGCTCCAGGGTGGGCGCGAACTGGCCCTGCCCCAGCAGCAACGTGGCGGGCTTCTCCTCGAAGGTACTGATGATCTCAGTGCCATTCTCGAGGGAGATGCTGTAGTGAAGGGTCAGGAAGGAATCCGCCTGCACGGTCTTCCGACCGTCCGCGGCGCCGTCCTTCGGACCGGAAGCAATAGTTTGCAAATTCATGAGTGCTCAACCTGTCGACAACCCGTATTGTAAGCGACTCGACCGAGCGCCGCCTTGTCCGCGGTGCCATTGTTCCGGGGGGATCGTGTCATGCGTATTACCGACTGGCCCAGCAACGAGCGGCCACGCGAGAAGCTTCTCTTTAGCGGCGCCGCAGCGCTCTCGGATGCCGAGCTGCTCGCCGTATTCCTGCGCGTGGGGGTCGCTGGAAAAAGTGCAGTGGACCTGGCATGCGAGCTGCTTAACCATTTCGGCTCCCTGAGCAGCCTGCTTTCCGCCGGCGCCGGGCAACTGGCCAGCATCAAGGGCATCGGCAGCGCCAAGTACGCGCAACTGCAGGCGGCGCAGGAACTCACCCGGCGCGCGCTGGCTGAGCAACTGCAGTTGCCCGACGCGCTGAACTCACCCACGGCTGTGCGCGACTACCTGCGCCTGACGCTGGCGAGGCTTCCCCATGAAGTCTTTCACTGCCTGTTTCTCGACGCACGCAACGGGCTCCTGGCCAGCGAAGAACTATTTCGCGGGACCCTGACCCAGACCAGCGTCTACCCGCGAGAAGTTGCACGAAAGGCACTTTCACACAACGCCGCGGCTGTGATCGTCGCCCACAACCACCCGTCGGGCAACGCCACGCCCAGCCCGGCCGATCTAGCCATGACCCGCGCGCTGTGCCGCTCCCTCGCCTTGATCGACGTACAGGTACTCGACCATTTCGTCGTGGCGGGCAGCAGCATTCACTCCTTCTCCGAGCACGGCCAGTTGTGACGCGACATGTGACGCCAACCGCATGAATGCACACCCCTGCACGGTAAACTAAGGTAGGCATTGATTCACCATCGCTTTCCGGTCTATAATGCTCGTTTGCTGAAGTCTCAACCGCTGCAGTCCGGGCCAGCGCGCCTTTTGTTGATCTGTTGCGAACATTGTCCACGTAGAAGAGTTAGGAGTGCTTCATGGCACGCGTCTGTCAAGTGACCGGGAAAGCGCCGATGGTCGGCAACAACGTTTCCCACGCAAACAACAAGACCAAGCGCCGTTTTCTGCCCAACCTGCAGAATCGTCGTTTCTTTGTTGAATCGGAAAACCGCTGGGTGAGCCTGCGCGTCTCGAACGCCGGCCTGCGCCTGATCGACAAGAAAGGCATCGACTCCGTGCTCGTAGATCTGCGCGCACGCGGCGAAGTCTAATTAGGAGCACATCATGGCCAGCAAAGGCGGACGCGATAAAATCAAGTTGGAGTCGACTGCAGGTACGGGTCACTTCTACACGACCACCAAGAACAAGCGCACGATGCCGGAAAAGATGGAGATCATGAAGTTCGATCCCGTCGCCCGCAAGCACGTGTCGTACAAGGAAACCAAGATCAAGTAATTGATCCTGTCTTCCACATGCCGATCGCGCGGCATGTTAGTAGAAACCCCGCTCAGGCGGGGTTTTTGCTTTTTATGCGGCGCGAAAGCCGCATCACAGGCGCGACTCCGCAGCGCCGCCCACGCAAGCGCGCCGCCGGTGTACACTTTCCAGCTTTCCTGCCTCCCGACCGCGCCACGCGCGCGTCTCTCGCATCATGAACTTCGATGTCGCCATTGTCGGCAGCGGACTGGCCGGTCTGACGGTCGCGCTGCAACTGGCCGACACCCATCGGGTTGTCATCATCTGCAAACGCGCCATGACGACGGGCGCCAGCGACTGGGCACAGGGCGGCATCGCCGCGGTGCTGGACTCGGGCGACAGCCATGACGAGCACCATCAGGACACCCTGGTGGCCGGCGCGGGCCTGTGCGATGACAGCGCAACGCGTTATATCGTCGAGCACGGGCGCGAAGCAATCCAGTGGCTGATCGACCGCGGCGTGCCGTTCACGCGCGACGACCAGGCCGAACTGGGCTACCACCTGACGCGGGAAGGCGGACACAGCCGGCGGCGCATCATCCACGCCGCGGACGCGACCGGCCACGCCGTCGTGTCCACTCTCACCGAGCAGGCACGCCAGCACCCCAACATCACGATCATCGAAGACCACTTCGCGGTGGACCTGATCACCTCGCGCAAGCTCGGCCTGCCGGGCAATCGCTGCTATGGCCTTTACGTACTGAACGACGCCAGCGGCGAGGTGCAGACCATCACCGCGACGCACACCGTGCTGGCCACGGGTGGCGCGGGCAAGGTCTACCTCTACACCACCAACCCCGACACGGCCACCGGCGACGGCATCGCCATGGCCTGGCGCGCGGGTTGCCGGGTATCGAACATGGAATTCATCCAGTTCCACCCGACCTGCCTGTACCACCCGTACGCCAAGTCCTTCCTGATTTCGGAGGCAGTGCGCGGCGAAGGGGGCCTGCTCAAGCTGCCCGACGGCACGCGCTTCATGCCCGAGCACGACGAGCGCGCCGAGTTGGCTCCGCGCGACGTGGTGGCGCGCGCGATCGACTTCGAAATGAAGAAGCGCGGGCTGGATTACGTGCACCTCGACATCAGCCACCAGCCCGAATCCTTCCTGCGCGAGCACTTCCCGACAATCCATGCACGTTGCCTGGAGCTGGGCATCGACATTGCGCGCGAACCGATCCCTGTGGTGCCGGCTGCGCACTACACCTGTGGCGGCGTAGTGACCGACACGGCGGGCCGCACCGACCTGGCCAATCTCTATGCCGTCGGCGAGACCGGTTGCACCGGATTGCACGGCGCCAACCGCCTGGCCTCCAACTCACTGCTCGAGTGCATGGTGATCGGGCGCGCGGCGGCACTCGACATTGCCGGCCAGGACAAGGCTGGTCAACCGGACATCACCCTGCCCGGCTGGGATGAAAGCCGGGTGGCGGATGCCGACGAGGAAGTGGTTGTATCGCACAACTGGGACGAGCTGCGCCGCATGATGTGGAATTACGTCGGCATCGTGCGCACCAGCAAGCGGCTCGAGCGCGCGCAACACCGTATCAGCCTGCTGCGCGAGGAAATAGCCGAATACTATGCCAACTTCCGCGTGACGCGCGACCTGCTGGAATTGCGCAACCTGGTGGAAGTCGCCTCATTGATCGTCGATAGCGCCTATTCGCGCCACGAAAGCCGTGGTTTGCACTTTAGCCGCGACTATCCGGAGACCTTGCCAAAAGCGCTGCCGACCGTGATGCAGCCGTTGTTCAAGCGCGAGCGGGCGAAGTAGCGTTCCTCGCTTTCCATCACGCAAAGAAAAAGCGCGCCTCACAGCGCGCTTTTTCTTTCCGGATAGCCAATTTACCGATGTGTCTCAAACGCCAGATTACTCGATGATGCGCAATGAATAGTCCGTGGCGCGCACATCCTTGGTCAGCGCACCCACCGAGATCCGGTCGACACCGGTCTCCGCGAAGGCGCGAATGGTATCCGCATTGACGCCACCCGAGACTTCCAGCAACGCGCGCCCGGCATTGATACGCACGGCATCGCACATCATCGCCTCGGTAAAATTGTCGATCAGGATCGATTTCGCATCGGCCGCCAACGCCTCCTCCAACTCCGCCAGGCTTTCCACCTCCACCTGCACCGACACGCCCGCATCGAGTGCGGCTGCTGCCTGCATGGCCGCGGTAATGCTGCCTGCCGCGGCGATGTGGTTCTCCTTGATCAGGATGCCGTCGTACAGCGCCAGACGCTGGTTGTCACCGCCACCGACCTTGACCGCGTACTTCTGTGCCAGGCGCAGGCCGGGCAGCGTCTTGCGGGTATCCAGCACGCGCGCGCGCGTCCCCTCGACCAGATCGGCATAACGGCGCGTAGCGGTAGCCACGCCGGACAGCAACTGCAGGAAGTTCAGCGCTGGCCGCTCCGCGGTCAGCAGCGAGCGGGCCGGTCCCGTGATCTCGCACACCACCGAGTCCGGTGCCATGCGGGCGCCTTCGGCTTGCTGCCAGCGAACCTGCAGTGCGGGATCCACCGCGCGCATGCAGGCCTCGAACCACGGCTGACCGCATAGCACGGCTTGCTCGCGCACGATCACGCGAGCCCGTGCGGACTTGGCTGCGGGCACCAGCAAACCGGTCAGGTCGCCGCTGCCGACATCCTCGGCGATGGCCGCGCGTACATTGGCTTTCAGGGCCTCGGCCAGCGCCGCGCCGTAGCTGTCGAAAACTGGATTGACGTTTGCGTTCACGTTTGCGTTCACGTTTGCATTACCGCTCATGCCGGACCGATTCCTTTGAACAAAGCCTGCTCGCTGGCCAAATCGGCCTTGGGCCGCACATTGGCCTTCTGCCGCGCGGCGAAATCGAGCATGCGGTCGATGCAGATCACAGCCTGGCGGCCGATGGCGGCATCAACATGAATTTCGTTATGGCCGCGCTCAAGCACCTCAGCCAGGTTGGTCAGTGCATTCATCGCCATCCACGGGCAGTGCGCGCAACTCTTGCAGGTCGCACTGTTCCCGGCGGTGGGCGCCTCGATGAAATGCTTGTCGGGTGCGGCCAGCCGCATCTTGTGCAGGATGCCGTTGTCGGTCGCAACGATGAATTCGCGGGCATCCAGTTCCTGGACCGCCGCGATCAGTTGCGACGTCGAGCCAACCACATCGGCCTGCTCCACCACATTGGCCGGTGACTCCGGATGCACGAGGATCTTGGCCTTGGGGAACTCGCGGCGCAGCAGATCCAGCTCGATGCCCTTGAACTCGTCGTGCACCAGGCATGAGCCCTGCCACAACAGCATGTCCGCGCCGGTCTGCTTCTGGATATAGCCGCCCAGGTGCTTGTCCGGTGCCCACAGGATCTTCTCGCCACGTGCGTGCAGGTGCTCGACGATCTTCAGGCCGATGCTGGAGGTCACCATCCAGTCCGCGCGTGCCTTCACGGCCGCGCTGGTATTGGCATAGACCACCACCGTACGGTCGGGATGCGCATCGCAGAACGCGGCGAACTCGTCGGCCGGGCAGCCCAGGTCGAGCGAGCACGTCGCGTCAAGGTCCGGCATCAGGATGGTCTTTTCCGGACTGAGGATCTTGGCGGTCTCGCCCATGAAGCGAACGCCAGCCACCACCAGCGTCTTGGCCGGGTGGTCGCGGCCGAAGCGCGCCATTTCCAGCGAATCCGACACGCAGCCGCCGGTTTCTTCCGCCAGGTCCTGCAGGTCCGAATCGACGTAATAGTGCGCTACCAGCACCGCATTGCGCTGCTTGAGCAAATCCTTGATGCGCTCCTTCAGCGCCGTGCGCTCCTGTGCCGACAGCACCGGGGGCACCTTGGCCCAGGCATGGGCGACACAGCTGCCGCCATCGGGGGACTCCGTCGACAGGTTCGGTTTCTCGAACTCGACGGTCTTTATCGTTTGGGGGGTCATCTCCGATACTCCTCTGGGGCCGCGCGCCTGGATTTCGCTGCCAGCCCTTACATTGGGGGAGTTTAGCGAAAACAAAAGCCCCGCCAGGGGCGGGGCTTTCGGGCGAGCTAAATTGTATCAGGCCACGCCGGGTCAGGCATCAAGCCGCATCAGGCATAGCGGCGCAGGCGCAGCGAGAAATCGTGCAGCGCCTCGATGCCGCTGGCCTCGGCGCGATGGCACCAGGCCTGCAACTGCTGAAGCAGCTGTTCGCGCGTCAGGTTGGAGCGGCCCCAGATCGCGGCCAGTTCGCGGCGCATCTCCACAAAGGTGTGCAGCGACTTGTTCTGCTCGACGATGCTGGCCAGTTGCTGGCGTTGCGGATCGGCCAGCTTGGTTTCCTCGCGGTGGAACCACTTGCGGGCGGGCTTGAAGCTGCTGTACTCGGCCACGCGGGCTTCCTTCAGCTTTTCCAGTTCCTGCTTGTAGGCGCTCTTGACCGCCTTGGCATAGCGGGCCATCACGTCATAGCGGTTGGCGATGATGGCTTCCAGCGTGTTGTGGTCGACCGGGCGAGCCTCCACCAGGCGTGCCTTCGGCGGGGTCTTCTTGACCTTGGCAAGGCCAACGGCCTGCATGGCGCGGATATAGCCCCAGCCGATATCGAACTCATACCACTTGATCGAGAACTTCGCCGACGTCGGGTAGGTGTGGTGGTTGTTATGCAGCTCTTCGCCGCCGATGATGATGCCCCACGGCGAAACATTGGTCGAAGCGTCCTCGCAATCGTAATTGCGATAACCCCACCAGTGGCCCAGGCCATTGATGATGCCGGCGGCGTGAATCGGGATCCACAACATCTGCACCGCCCACACGGTCATGCCGATCACGCCGAACAAGGCGAGGTCGATGATCAGCATCAGGCCAACGCCCTGCCAGCCGAAGCGCGAGTAGACATTGCGCTCGACCCAGTCGTCAGGCGTGCCGTGGCCGAACTTGGTGATGGTTTCCCTGTTCTTGGACTCGGCGCGATACAGCTCCGCGCCTTCCAGCAGCACCTTGCGGATGCCGCGAGTCTGCGGGCTGTGGGGATCGTCTTCGGTCTCGCACTTGGCGTGGTGCTTGCGGTGGATGGCGGTCCACTCCTTGGTGACCATGCCGGTGGTCAGCCACAGCCAGCCACGGAAGAAATGCGAAACGATAGGGTGCAGGTCCAGCGACCGGTGCGCCATGCAGCGGTGCAGGTATATCGTGACGCCCGCGATGGTGATGTGAGTCACCACCAGCGTGTAGATCACGATTTCCCACCAGGACCAGTTGGCGAGGCCGTTGGCGGCCCAGTCAAGAATAGTGTCGAACAAACTGTTCTCCGTCGATTAAACAGGGGTATTCAGTGCGGCACGACATGGCGGGCCACAAACAATGTGCAGAAAAAGGACTGCAAATTCAATGATTGCGTCATATGGTGCCTGCCTGAAACCCCGGCAATCGCCGGAGCCCCCAGGCATGCGCGTCTGGCGCCTTGGGCAACTGCTGCCTGCCGGCGGGACTGGACACGAGCCGCTGCAATCTGGCGGCTGTCTGGTGGGGGCGGGAGGTCGATAAACTCACCCGGACAAGATCCGATTCCGGATGAACCCGCAACTACCCTGGATTCTACCGCACCCGGATCGAGCGGACATCCGCTTTTACCCCCATTTTGACGTTAAGCAACATGGATCGTTCCACAAGGTGGCCCAAGCGCCTCGCGAAAAGTCAGGCCCTGCTGCCCGCAGTGCCATCCGCCCGAACAATTAGCGCTTCTTGATCCACGTCACCAGCCTCACTTCGCCCGTGGGCGTCCGCCCCGCCCAGCACCCGCACTTCCCGCTGCGGATACGGTATCGAGATGCCATGTTCCCGGAATTTCCGCCATATGGCCCGGTTCAGCGCCGATTGCACGCCGAGTTTCCCGTTCTGGGGATCGGCAATGTAGCCAGCAAGCTCGTATTCGATGCCATTGTCTCCGAACAGCACCAGAAACGCCGACGGCGCGGGCTCAACCAATAAGCGCGGGATGCCTTGGGCCGCCTCGACCAGCAATGCCAGCACTTTCTCGGGATCGGCCGCGTAATCGGCCTGTACACGCGTTGCAACGCGCACATTGGTATTGGAGAACGAGTGGTTCTGCACGGCCTGCGCCACCAGTTGCTCGTTAGGCACCAGGGTTTCGCCATCGCCATTGCGGACCACTGTGTAGCGCGTGCGAATCTGCGAGACGATGCCGGTGTACTTGTCCACAGTGATCTGGTCGCCCAGCTTGACCGAGTGGTCGAGCAGGATGATGAAGCCAGAAATGTAGTTGCTGGCGATCTTTTGCAAGCCCAGGCCCAGACCCACACCCAGCGCGCCGCCGAATACGGACAGTACCGTGAGATCGATGCCCACCAGCGACAAGCTCAGCAAGAGCGAGACCAGCAGCAGCAAAGCCTTGGAAAGCCGGGTCAGAACCACTTTCAGGTTGCTGTCCAGCCCGCTCGAGCGCATCAGGCGCTCTTCCAGCCACGAACCAAACCACATGGCCACCAACACCGTGAGCAAGATCCATATGGCTGCCACCAGGGTATCGGCCAGGCTGATCTTCTGCTTCCCGCCGAGCGAAAAGCGGACGGATTCCATCCAGTTCACCACATCAGACAGCAATCCCAGCACATATAGCGCCATTGCCGCCCAGACCAGCGTCGTCAGCACCTTCTCCACCAGCAGCAGCATGCCGTGCAGCTGGCCACTGCCGGACAGCACGCGGCGCAGGATATAGAAGGCGAAATAGAGGAAGGTGATGCCAAACAGCGGCACCAGCGCGAGGCGCAGCACGCTGGTCGACATGACCAGTTCCAGCCCGTAGCGCGCGCCCATCACCAGCAGCCAGCCGAACAGTGGGAACATGGCGCGCTCCAGGCTGGCAGCGGCAAAGCGCAGCGCGAAGCTGGATCCGGCGTAGCCGGCTTCGACTCGCTTGACGACCAGCCTTGCCAGCGGCCATGCCAACGCGAGGCAGGCGGCGAGTACCACCAGTTGCCAGATAAAACCGGGGCCGCCCGCATCGCGGATCAGGTCATCGAGCATCTTGCCAAAGGCCGGATGCGAGGCGTGGAGTTCGTTCAGGGGATTGGGATTCATGCTCAGGAATAACTGGGCGAGGCGAGCCGGGGAGCAATCGAACGGCCCCGGCGATTGCCCGATAACGGGCCGCAAGAGCACAACGAGCAAGGCAACGCAGCGCAAGCAGCGGGCCCGACAAACCGTAGCCGGTCCCGCGCTGGAAAGGCAGCCGGGACAGGGCGGTCCTCGGCGCTGCAGCCGCCAGTCCCGATGCCGGGTCCTGACGGTTCAAACGTTAGCTGACGCGTTCCAGCACCGCGGCGAAGAAGCCATCGGTCTGGTGCAGATGCGGGTAAAGCGCCAGCATCTCGGCATCTTCCGGCAAACCGGGCACCGTGATCTTTTGCTCGGCCAACACCTGTGCGGCAGGGACCAGGCGGAAGGCAGGATGCGCGGCCAGGAAACCGCGCACGATGCCTTCGTTCTCGGCTTCCAGCACGCTGCAGGTCGCATAAACCACCCGGCCGCCCACCTTGACCAGACGCGCCGCGGATTCGAGGATGGCCGCTTGCTTGGCGGTCAGTTCCAGCACCGATTGCGGCGACTGGCGCCATTTCAGGTCCGGGTTGCGCCGCAGCGTACCCAGGCCGCTGCAGGGCGCATCCACCAGCACGCGGTCGATCTTGCCGGCCAGACGCTTGATCTTGGCGTCATGCTCGGAGTCGATCAGTACCGGATGCACGTTCGACAGTCCGCTGCGCGCCAGGCGCGGCTTGAGGTTGGCCAGGCGCTTCTCGGACACATCGAACGCATACAGGCGCCCGGTGGAGCGCATCTGCGCCCCCAGCGCCAGTGTCTTGCCACCGGCACCGGCGCAGAAATCCACCACCATTTCGCCGCGCTTGGGCGCAACCAGGTTGCACAGAAGCTGGCTGCCTTCATCCTGCACTTCGACCAGGCCGTTAACGAACAGCGGCAACTGGTTGAGCGCCGGCTTGCCGGCCAGGCGGATGCCGGCGGGGGCCATCGGCGTCGGCTCGGCCTTCAGGCCAGCGGCGGTCAGCTCGGCCAGCGCGGCTTCCTGGGTGGTCT
This sequence comes from Cupriavidus sp. SK-3, assembly GCF_000611145.1. Classification (NCBI taxonomy): domain Bacteria; kingdom Pseudomonadati; phylum Pseudomonadota; class Betaproteobacteria; order Burkholderiales; family Burkholderiaceae; genus Cupriavidus; species Cupriavidus sp. SK-3. The sequence continues at coordinate 57,471 of NZ_JFJV02000185.1, forward strand.
TGACCAGGTTGGCGCGCAGGTCCAGGGGCGCGGGCCGCAGCCACGCGTCGCCCAGTGCTTCGACAAAGGCTTCGTCGTGGCGGGCGGCCAGCTGGTCGAACAGCCACTCAGGCAGGTTGGCGCGCACGCGCGGCGCCAGGCTGGCACGCTCGATCGTCGTCAGGCGATCAAGCCATTCGCCCTCTTCCGGCAGCAGGAACGGCGTCAGCGCATCCCGGCCCAGCGTGGCGGCCAGGCCGAGCAGGGCCAGGCGGCGCTGCGACGCGCCCGTGCCGCTGGCAGCGAACTGCGAAAACTCGACGCGCCGGCGCAATACGGCAAATACGGCTTCGGCGATGATGCCGCGTTCACGATGGCCAAGCTTGGGGTTTTCGCGGAAGTAGTAGCTCACCACCACGTCGGAGGGGCGCGTGAACATCAGCACCTTGCCCAGCAGGCGGTCGATGTGCTGGATATGAACGGCGTGCAGGCCGCCATGCGGCCCGCGACCCTGCTGCGGAGCATGGCTGTCGCCCGCGTCGCGCGGCCTGGCGGCCTGGCGGATCGGGGTACCCTTGTGCTTGTTGCGAACGGGCTGGCGCGCCCCTGCGGTATTCCGGCTCATGACTGCACCTCCGTAGCGGCAGCAAAGGCCGTAAATAACTGGGATTCGGGTGGTTCGACCCGGACTGCGCCGGCGTGCACGCGCAGCCGGTCTTCGACAAACCAGCGCACCGCGCGCGGGTAGATCACGTGTTCGCTTGGCAACAGGCGCGTGGCCAGGCTTTCGGGCGTATCGTCCGGCAGCACGTCGAGCGCGGCCTGGACGATGACGGGGCCGTGATCGAGTTCCGGCGTGACGAAATGCACGCTGGCGCCGTGGACCTTGACACCCGCCTCGATGGCCTGCCGGTGCGTATGCAGTCCCGGAAAGCATGGCAGCAGCGAGGGGTGGATATTCAGCATGCGCCCGGCGTACTTGTCGACAAAGTCCGGCGTCAGGATGCGCATGAAGCCGGCCAGCACCACCAGATCCGGTGCGAATGCGTCGATGGCCTTGGCCAGCGCCGCGTCAAAAGTGGCGCGATCGGCATATTTCGTGTGATCCACCACACCGGTGGCCACGCCGTGCTCAGCGGCAAATTTCAGGCCTTCGGCGTCCGGCCTGTTCGACAGGACCGCCGCTACGCGCGCTGGCCAGCCTTCGGCGGCACAGGCGCTGACGATGGCTTCCATATTGGAGCCTCGCCCGGAAATCAGGATAACGATATTTTTCATCGCGCAATTCTACCAAGCCGGTGGCCGTACACGGCTAAAGCGAGCGCATTAGGCGCTTAAAACACGTGAAACCCTCATCGCAGCGCCGTTTCGCATGACCTATACGCAACGTAGGTACCCCTTCGACGGATTGTGACGCCTCGCCCGCTCTGCTAGAGTGGCTGCTATCGTCCACGCGCAGACCGTTAGCTCGGCTTTAAGTGACAACAAGGACGAACTGGGAAATTAGACGGGAAATCGCATGTCGAACGCTGCACCGACCTTGTTGGTGGTCGATGATCATCCTATGGCCTTGTCCGGCACTACCGCCTTCCTGGCGGAGGTGATGCCGGACGTCGCCGTCCATGCCGCCGGTAGCGCCAAGGAGGCGCTCAGTGCCTTGCAGCAAGGACTCAGGCCTGACATTGTGCTGCTGGATATCTGGCTGACGGACGGTACCGGCTTCGACGCCATGCAGGCGCTCAAGACGCTGGTCCCTTCCGCCCGCTTTATTTTCATGTCGGCCGAGGCCACACCCGAGATCGTAGGCCGCGCGCGCGCGCTAGCCGCCTGCGGGTTCGTCGGCAAGCATCTAGATGCCAACGCATTCACAGCCGCCGTGCGCAAGGTGCTGGCAGGCGACACATCCTTTCCCTCCGACGAAGCGCTCAATGGCCGTGCCCAGTCCTTCGGACCGGCGCACGGCATTCCGGTCACGCCGGCGGAACTGGGACTGACCCCGCGCCAAGGCTCGGTGCTGGCGCTGGTACTGGAAGGGCTGCCCAACAAGGTCATCGCTCGGCGCCTCGGCCTGACGGAGAACACCGTCAAGGAACATGTCTCGGCGATCCTGCAGCGCCTCGGCGTACGCACCCGGATGCAGGTCATGTCGCGCATGGAGCGCTTCCGCCTGCGCCAGTAGCAGGCACCGCCGGCGCCAGCCACCAATTGAAGACTCCGCAATGGGCCGGCGCGTTTGCGCCGGCCCATTTCCATGGTGCCTGTCAGGCCGCGTGCAGCCAGCGCCGGAGCAGCAGCCGCAACGCTGCCGGGTCGACGGGCTTGGGCAACACAAAGTAGCCAGCCTCCTCGGCCGCTGCCAGCGCGGCGGATTTCAGGTCGCCCGACAATAGGGCGCTACGTGCCTGCGGCTGTGTGTTCTGCCAGCGCTCCAGCAAGTCCAGGCCGTTCTCGCTGCCGGGCAGGCGCAAGTCGCAGAAGATGATGTCCGGCTTGAGCCCCTGGTGAAACAGCCGGTCCGCATCCGCGCCATGCGCCGCGCAGGCAACCTGGATGCCCCAGGCTTCCATCAGTGCAATCCACGCCTTGCGGATCTGGGTGTCGTCGTCGACCACCAGCACAGTGCCGCGCAAGTGATCGGGCTTGGCATCCTCGGCCAGCGCCGTAGCCCGCACGGCACGGATGGTGGCCACGGTCTCGGCCGCGACCGGCGCCAGCGAGAACCAGAATACCGAACCCCTTCCGGGCACCGAACGCACGCCGTAGGTGCCGCGCATCAGGCGCACGCATTCCTTGAAGATCGCCAGCCCGAGTCCCAGCCCCTGGGACGGATCGCGCTGCGGGTTATGCACCTGGTAATACGGCGAGAAGATGTCCGGCAGGTGCTCGGGCGTGATCCCGGCCCCGGTGTCCCAGACTTCCACGCGGATATGCTTGCGGCGCTCCCGAGCCGTTACCAGCACGCCGCCGCGCCGCGTATAACGCAGGGCGTTCTGCACGAGATTGAACAAGGCGCGGCGCAACAGCACCGGCTCGGCCATCGCGTACAGCTCTTCGGGCACGCGCGGGGTCAGGCTCAGGCCGCTCTCTCGCGCGTCGGCGGCGAACTGGCTCATCACTTCGCTGATCAGGTGACTGAGTTCGCACGGCTCCAGCGTCGGCAGCACCTTCCGCCCTTCGAGCTTGGACAGGTCCAGCAGCGAGCGGAACAGCAGGTCGATGGTCTGGGTGCCGGCGGCCACCTGCTCCACCAGCGGATGGAGCGAGGAGGACTTGTTGCGGGCGCGCAGCGCCTCCACCAGCATCACCAGCGCGTGCACCGGCTGGCGCAGGTCGTGGCTGGCGGCGGCCAGGAAGCGCGATTTCTCCTCGCTGGCATGCAGCGCCCTCTCCTTTTCTTCCTGGAACTGCTTGGCCAGCCGCCGGCTCTCGCTTTCCAGCTGGATGGCCCGCACCAGCGTGCGCTGCAGATTCAGGGCGTGGCGCGTCAGCATGATGGCGTAGACCACCAGCAGCAATTGCACGTAGGTGCCATGACCGGGAAATGCGTACTCGGCCAGCAGGATATTGGGCACCAGGATCGGTACGCCGGCATAGACCAGGTTGGACGGAACCGGAGACTGCGCGGTAACGCCGCCCGCCAGCACCCCGAGCGCCAGCAGGTACAGCACGCTGGAGAACACCGTGGAGCCGGAATACAGATGCAGCAGCGCCGAGCTGCCCCAGGTCAGCCCGGTCAGGAAGGCCATCGCGCGCATATTGGCCCACCATTTGCGCGTGTGCGCCGAGCGGCTCATGGTGGTGCCATCGCGCAGGTAGCCAAAATAGAACCAGCTGGTGGCGGCGGTCAGCACCAGCATGACGCCGCACCAGCCGATCAGGGCGCTGTGGTCGGCGGCAGACCAGAAGGCGATCGCGGTCAGCGCCGGGAGCACCAGCGAGGCGACGATGGCGGTAGGGGAGACGCGATGGATGGTCGCCAGCAGCTTGGCCCGCGTTTCGGTATCGAGCGGAGGCCCTGGCGGCGGCAGGATTCGGTTAAGCAGCGCGTTCAAGGGAGGGCTGGGGGCAGCGAGTGCGATCCGCCGTATCATGCCGTCTTTTGTGGCATGGCGCCACGCCAAAGAGTCTATCCGTGCACAAAAACGCCAACCTCGGCGCCCACCGTGGTGCGGCCAGGCCAAACTTGTCCCTCATTCGCCTTATAATGCTCGCTTTACCCAAACGCTTGCTGCCGTCCTCGTGAAAGTCTTCCGTGGCCTGCCCAATGCCGAGAGCCGGGCGCCCTGCGCCCTCACCATCGGCAATTTCGACGGTGTGCACCGCGGCCACCAGTCGCTGCTTGCGCGCGCGCGCGCGGCGGCGGACGCACGCGGCCTGCCGCTGTGTGTGATGACGTTCGAGCCGCATCCGCGTGAATTCTTCACGCCTGACAAGGCCCCCACGCGCATCGCGCTGCTGCGCGACAAGCTCGAAAGCCTGCGCCGCAACGGCGTCGATCGCGTGGTCGTCGAGCATTTCAACGCGCATTTCGCCGCGCAATCTCCCCAGGCCTTCGTCGAGAACGTGCTCTGGCACGGCCTGCACACGCGCTGGCTGCTGGTCGGCGACGACTTCCGCTTCGGCGCCAGGCGCGCGGGCGATTTTGCCTACCTGCAGCAGGCCGGGCGCCAGTTCGGCTTCGACGTGGAGCAGATGGGCTCGGTGTCCGAAGGCGGCGTGCGCATCTCCAGCTCCGCGGTACGGCAGGCACTGACCGAGGGCGACCTCGAACACGCGCGCCGTCTGCTCGGCCACGGCTATGCCATCAGCGGCCATGTGGTCCATGGCCGCAAGCTCGGGCGCGACCTGGGCTTTCCCACCATCAACCTGCGCATCTCGCACAAGCGGCCGGCTGTCAACGGCATCTTCGTGGTACAGGTGCACGGGCTGGCCGAGCACGCGTTGCCGGGCGTGGCCAGCATCGGCGTGCGGCCGACCATCGAGGATGCCGGCCGGGTGCTGCTGGAAGTCCACCTGTTCGACTTCAATCAAAGCATCTACGGCAAGCTGGTGCGGGTCGAATTCATGAAAAAGCTCCGCGATGAAGCCCGCTTCGACAGCCTGGATGAACTGACCGCGGCCATTGCCAAGGACAGCGCGGACGCCCGCGCCTTCTTCGGCCTGACCGTGCCGGGCTCGCCCGAGGGCACGCCCCCGGCTGCGGGCGGCCGCGACTTCGCCACCTCCGCCACCGACCGAATTAGCTAGCGCCCCGTTCCCGCGAGGCGGGACCCGGGTCGCTACCCCACCCGAACCAGCCCGCGGCTCCGCCGCAGCCCGTCCACGCCATACCGCGCGCCGCGCCCAGCCGAGCTAGTGCCGCGCGCCAACCGAATTGCCCCGAGAATCGACATGTCCAACGACAAACGCGCCAAGCCCGAAAAAAGCAAGTATCCGGTCAACCTGCTGGAAACGCCCTTCCCGATGCGCGGCGACCTGCCCAAGCGCGAGCCGCTGTGGGTCAAGCAATGGCAGGACAAGCAGCTCTACAAGAAGATCCGGGCAGCTCGCAAGGGCGCCAAGAAGTTCATCCTGCATGACGGCCCCCCGTACGCCAACGGCGACATCCATATCGGGCACGCAGTCAACAAGATCCTCAAGGACATGATCGTCAAGGCGCGCGGCCTGAGCGGCCTGGACGCCGTCTATGTGCCGGGCTGGGACTGCCATGGCATGCCGATCGAGATCCAGATCGAAAAGCAGTTCGGCAAAGGCCTGCCGGTGCAGGAGGTGCAATCGCGCGCCCGCGCCTACGCCACCGAACAGATCGCCCGCCAGAAGCTGGACTTCGAGCGCCTGGGCGTGCTGGGCGACTGGGAACATCCCTACATGACCATGAACTACAGCAACGAAGCCGACGAGCTGCGCGCGCTGGGCAAGATCATGGAGAAGGGCTATGTGTTCCGCGGCCTGAAGCCGGTGAACTGGTGCTTCGACTGCGGCTCGGCGCTGGCCGAGGCCGAGGTCGAGTACAAGGACAAGACCGATCTCTCCATCGACGTGGGCTTCCCCTTCGCGGACACCGACAAGCTGGCCCACGCCTTCAAGGTGCCGCTGGAGCAACTCGCCGCCAAACCCGGCTGGATCGTGATCTGGACCACCACGCCGTGGACCATCCCGTCCAACCAGGCGCTGAATGTGCACCCGGAAGTCGAATACGCGCTGGTCGACACCGTGCGCGGCTTCCTGCTGCTGGCCACCGAGCGCGTTGAGGAACAGCTCAAGGTCTACGAACTGGAAGGCAAGGTGCTGGCCACCACCACCGGCGCGGCGCTGTCGGAGATCCGCTTCCACCATCCGCTGTCCAAGATGGACGCGGGCTATGACCGCCTGTCGCCGGTCTACCTGGGCGACTATGTCACCACCGATACCGGCACCGGCATCGTGCACTCGGCGCCGGCCTACGGCGTGGAGGATTTCCAGTCGTGCAAGGCGCACGGCATGCGCGACCACGACATCATCAGCCCGGTGATGGGCGATGGCGTCTATGCCAGCACGCTGCCGCTGTTCGGCGGCCAGAAGATCTGGGACGCCAATCCCAAGATCGTCGAAGTGCTGAAGGCATCGGGCAACCTGTTCAACTCGCACAAGTACACCCACAGCTATATGCACTGCTGGCGTCACAAGACGCCGATCATCTACCGCGCCACCTCGCAATGGTTCGCGGGCATGGACGTTGACCCTGTCGACAACGGCGCCACCTTGCGCGAAACCGCGCTGGCCGGCATCGAGGCGACGGAGTTCTACCCGGCCTGGGGCAAGCAGCGCCTGCATAACATGATCGCCAACCGGCCCGACTGGACCCTGTCGCGCCAGCGCCAGTGGGGCGTGCCGATGGCCTTCTTCCTGCACAAGGAAACCGGCGCGCTGCACCCGCGCACGCCGGAGCTGCTTGAGGAAATCGCCAGGCGCGTGGAACTGCACGGCATCGAAGCCTGGCAGGCGCTCGATCCCAAGGAACTGCTCGGCGAGGAAGCTGCGCTGTATGAAAAGAACCGCGACACGCTCGACGTCTGGTTCGACTCCGGCACCACGCACTGGAGCGTGATCCGCGGCTCGCACCGTGAAGACCTGTACGACCCGTCGGCCGACCTGCCCGACGGCCGCCTGGCGGATCTGTACCTGGAAGGCTCGGACCAGCACCGCGGCTGGTTCCATTCGTCGCTGCTGACCGCTTCGATGCTGTATGGCAAGCCGCCCTACAAGGCGCTGCTGACGCACGGCTTCACGGTGGACGGCGAAGGCCGCAAGATGTCCAAGTCGGTCGGCAATACCGTGTCGCCGCAGGACGTGTCGAACAAGATGGGCGCCGAGATCATCCGCCTGTGGGTGGCCTCGACCGACTATTCGGGCGAGCTGTCGATCTCCGACGAAATCCTGAAGCGCGTGGTGGAAGGCTATCGCCGCATCCGCAATACGCTGCGCTTCCTGCTGGCCAACCTGGCCGACTACGATCACGCGCAGCACGCGCTGCCGGCATCGGAGTGGCTGGAGATCGACCGCTATGCGGTCGCGCTGACGGGGCGCCTGCAAAAGGAAGTCCTGTCGCACTACGACGGCTACGAGTTCCATCCGGTGGTCGCCAAGCTGCAGACGTTCTGCTCGGAAGACCTCGGCGGCTTCTACCTCGACGTGCTGAAGGACCGGCTCTACACGACAGCGCCCAACTCCAAGGAGCGCCGCGCCGCGCAGAATGCCGTGTACCACATCACCCAGGCCATGCTGCACTGGATGGCGCCGTTCCTGTCCTTTACCGCGGAAGAAGCGTGGCAGATCTTCCGCCATGGCACCGGGCACACCGACACCATCTTCACCAGCACCTACTACGACGTGCCGGAGATCGACCAGGCCGACGACCTGCTGCAGAAGTGGCACGTGATCCGCGAAGCCCGCGCCGAAGTCACCAAGCAACTGGAAGCGGTGCGCGTTGACGGCGAGATCGGCTCCTCGCTCCAGGCCGAAGTCACCATCCAGGCCGGCGGCCCGGTGCTGGCCGCGCTGCAGAGCCTGGAGGACGACCTGCGCTTCGTGCTGCTGACCTCCGCCGCCAAGGTAGCGCCGGCGCCGGAAGGCGGCGACCTGCTGGTCACGGTGACGCCGTCGGTGCACGCCAAGTGCGAGCGCTGCTGGCACTACCGTGCCGATGTTGGCCGCGATCCGGCCCACCCCACCCTCTGCGGCCGCTGCGACAGCAACCTGTTCGGCGCCGGTGAACACAGGAGCCATGCCTGATGGCCACCACCACCACGCGCTCCGCGCGCGGCACCAAGCGCGCCAGCAGCAAGGGCAGCAACACCACCCCGCTGCTGTGGATGGCGTTCGCCCTGCTGGTGATCGTGCTGGACCAGTTCTTCAAGATCGTTATCGTCAGGACCTTCGCCTACGGCGAATCGCGCCCCGTGACCAGCTTCTTCAACCTGGTGCTGGTCTATAACAAGGGCGCCGCCTTCAGCTTCCTGGCCGACGCCGGCGGCTGGCAACGCTGGTTCTTTACCGGCCTGGGCGTGGTGGTGGGCCTGTTCATCATCTGGATGCTGTACCGCCATACCGGGCAGCGTTTGTTCTGCTTCGCCATCTCGCTGATCCTCGGCGGCGCCATTGGCAATGTGCTGGACCGGGTGGTGTACGGCCATGTCGTCGACTTCCTCGACTTCCACATGCGCAACTACCACTGGCCCGCGTTCAACGTGGCCGACTGCGCCATCACGGTGGGTGCGGTGCTGCTGATCGTGGACGAGTTGCGGCGGGTCCGGAAGCACTGAAGCAGCAGTCACCTGCACCGCGCTCCCGGGTGCAAAACGTTCCAACTGCGCCCGCGTCATGCGGGCGTTTTCCATGGTGCTGCCGAATTCGCGTGATGGCGACGCGCGAGGCACGGCGGCAGCGCCGCCAACGCGCGCGCGGGCAAGCCGGTATTATTGATGTTTCTCCGGCGCGGGGGGTAGCAAACGCTGCCACCTGCCGCGGCACCCGGACCACAACCCTCAAGCGAAGAGCACATCCATGGATCTGCGAGGCAAGCATCTCGTCCTTGGCCTGACCGGCGGCATCGCCTGCTATAAATCGGCCGAACTGGTCCGCCTGCTGACCAAGGCCGGCGCGACCGTGCAAGTGGTCATGACCGAGGGCGCCACCCAGTTCATCACGCCTGTGACCATGCAGGCACTCTCCGGGCGGCCTGTCTTCACCTCCCAATGGGATGCGCGCGTGGGCAACAACATGGCCCACATCGATCTCTCCCGCGAAGCCGATGCCATCGTGGTTGCGCCCGCCTCCACCGATTTCCTGGCGAAGCTGGCGCACGGCCTGTGCGATGACCTGCTGACCACCCTGTGCATTGCCCGCGACTGTCCGCTGCTGGTGGCTCCCGCCATGAACCTGCAGATGTGGTCGGCCCCCGCCACCCAGCGCAACGCCGCGCAATTGCGCGCGGATGGCGTAACGGTACTGGGCCCTGGCAGCGGCGACCAGGCTTGCGGCGAAGTCGGCGATGGCCGCATGCTGGAGCCGTCGGAACTGCTCGACGACATCATTGCGTTCTTCCAGCCCAAGCCGCTGGCCGGGCGCCGTGTGGTGATCACGGCAGGCCCCACCTTCGAGGCCATCGACCCGGTGCGTGGCATCACCAACCGTTCCTCGGGCAAGATGGGTTTTGCCATCGCGCGCGCGGCCCGCGAGGCTGGCGCCGACGTGATCCTGGTGGCCGGCCCGACGGCCCAGCCCACGCCGCGCGGGGTTGCCCGCACCAATGTGGAGAGCGCGCAGCAGATGCATGACGCGGTGCTGGCGGGCTTGCCCGGCGCCGACGTGTTTGTTGCGGTAGCCGCGGTAGCGGACTGGCGCCCGGCCGAAGTCGCCGGCCAGAAATTGAAGAAGGCCAACGACAGCGACACACCGACGCTACGCTTTGTGCAGAACCCCGACATCCTCGCCACCGTGGCGGCGCGGCCCGATGCGCCCTACTGCGTGGGCTTTGCCGCCGAGAGCGAAAAGCTCGAGCAATATGGCGAACAGAAGCGCCAGCGCAAGAACGTACCCTTGCTGGTGGGCAATATCGGCCATCACACCTTCGGCATGGACGACAACGAGATCGTGCTGTTCGATGCCCACGGCATGACCCGCCTGCCGCGCGCCGACAAGCTGACGCTGGCGCGCGACCTAGTAGCGGCTATCGCCCGGCGCCTGCCCGCACCCCGTTGAGCCCGCGCTTGCTCCGCCTCCGAACGCCACCCTGCCCGAACCCCTGAACATGTCCGCAAGCAAACCCAAACTGCGCCTCTCCGTGCTCGACCAGAGCCCGGTCATTGCCGGCCATACCGCGCGCGACGCCCTGGCCGCCACCGTGGAGCTGGCTCAGGCCGCCGATGCGCTGGGCTACACCCGCTATTGGTGTGCCGAGCATCACGGCCTGCGCGGTGTGTGCAACCCGGCGCCGGAAGTCATGCTGGCGCGCCTGGGCAGCGTCACGCAGCGTATCCGCCTAGGCTCGGGCGGCGTGATGCTACCCTATTACAGCCCCTTCAAGGTGGCGGAGCAGTTCCGCATGCTGGAGGGCTTGTTCCCGGGACGCATCGATCTTGGCGTGGGACGCGCGCCGGGCGGCGACATGCGTACCGCGCAGGCGGTCGCGATGGGCCAGTACAACCGCGGCGACCAGTTCGCCGAGCAGGTACAGGACCTCTCCTGGCTCTTCCGTGGCGAGGTACCGCCGGGCCATATCGCCGAAGGCGTGGTGCTGCAGCCCGAGATCGATACCCGGCCCGAGCTGTGGGTGCTGGGCTCCAGTGACTACGGCGGCGCCCTGGCGGCACGCCTGGGACTGCGCTTTGCCTTTGCCCACTTTATCAATCCGCATGTCGGCCATGCCGTCGCCCAACAGTACCGCCGCGATTTCGAGGCGGGCTACGACGAGCGGCCCTACAGCGCGGCGGCCGTCTTCGTGATCTGCGCGGACAGCGAGGCCGAAGCGGCGGAACTGGAGCGCGCCGTGGACCTGCGCCGGCTGCAGATGGCCTACGGCGTCAACGCCCCGATCCCCTCGCTGGCGCAGGCCGCCCGGCACGAGCCCACCGAACGCGATCGCCTGATCGTGGAACGCGAGCGCCCGCGCACCATTTGCGGCACTCCGGAGCAGGTCGCGCAGCGCATGCTGGACCTGCGTGAGCGCTTCCTCGCCGATGAACTGGTCGTGCTGAGCGTGACCGCCAGCTATGCCGCGCGGCTGCGCACCTACGAGCTGCTGGCACAGGCATTCGACCTGTCAGGCGGCTAAGCTCGGCTATCATCTCGGGTTGCCAACGTTTTTAGTTTTCCGGGACTGACCAGCCATGACCATCGAAGCCAACCCCACCGTCGAAATCAAGGTGCTCGACGCACGCCTGCACGAATGGGGCCTGCCGGCTTACCAGAGCGATATGGCGGCAGCGATCGACCTGCACGCCTGCCTGGACGCGGCACTCGTCATCGAACCCGGCACGCCGGCCCAACTGGTGCCGGCCGGCATCGCCGTGCACATGGCCAATCCCTATATGGCGGCCACCATCGCCCCGCGCTCCGGTCTAGGCCACAAGAAAGGGCTGGTGCTGGGCAACTCGATCGGCGTGATCGACGCCGACTACCAGGGCCCGATCATGGTGAGCGTGTGGAACCGCAACGCGCCCGGCACCGAGCCGATCGTGATCCAGCCGGGCGAGCGTATCGCACAGATGATGTTTGTGCCGGTGCTGCGGCCCGTCTTCAAGACCGTGGAAGACTTTTCGGAAGACACCGTGCGCGGCGCGGGCGGTTTTGGCTCCACCGGCGTGCACCACGCCAAGAACGGCGCCTGAGCCAGGTCCGGGGGCGCGCTCAGCGCTGCTGTTCGAACAGCAGCGCCACGCCGCCGGCAACGGAGGCGGGGATAAGGCTTTCGTCGGGACCCAGATCGAGCGCGCCCACACGCGCGGCGCGCCAGCCCTGACGGGCCGCGGCCAGATCGCTGGTACGCAGCCGGATGGCTGCATAACCAGGCACGGCGCGGCGCACATGTTCGGTGCCGGTGGCTGCGGCCAGCGCCTGTGGCGTGGTCACCACCAGCGTGGCGCCATCCAGCGCCAGGCTGCAGATGTGATCGCTCAACTGCGTCATTTCGCCGCCGGTGAGTTCGGCATAAGCGCGGCCAGCCGCCTCGACCAGGCACGGCGCCACCACCAGGAACATCGCGGCGATGCCGGTCGCGCCGTTGGCATGCGTGGTCCACTCTGGCCGCCACAGCAGCTCCGGCGTACGGTGCTCGCAGATAAAAAAGCGCGCGCCGGGCGCATCGTCGATCGCCGCGACACGGAAGGTGGCGGGATGCTCGGTGCCATCGTCCAGCCGCACCGGCCGCGAAAACTCGATCGGGTCCGATGTGTGCCAGCCATCGGCGCGCAACTGCGCCGCGGAGGTGAAGGTATCGCTGCTCTTGCAGGACAGCGCAGCGCAGCCGCCTCCGGCTTCCTGCGCATCCCAGTAATACTGCCGCGTCGGGCTGGGTGCGGTGACATGCAGCAACTCGAGATAGTCGCGCGCCAGCATCACGCAATGGTTCTGCGAGCCGAGCGTGTGATAACCGCGGGGGGTCAGCGTGAAGCCAAACCCGCGCCAGGCTTGCGCCGAAGCGTCAAGGTCGGGACACACCATCACGGCGTGGTCTAGCAGTTCCATCGTCATCGCTACCTCTACCTCTCGCTTCACACTTCAATCGAACTGGATATTGGCCTTGCGCGCCACCGCCTGCCATTTATCGTGCTCGTGCCGTACCAGGCTGGCCAGCTCGGCGGGCGTGCCGCCTACGATCTCGAATCCCTGCATGGCCAGTGCATCCATCACCCGCTGCTGCCGCAAGGATCGGACCAGGGCATCGTGCAAGCGTGCCACGGTCGGCTCCGGCAACCCGGCCGGGCCAAAGACCCCGATCCAGGAATAGGCCTCGAAGCCCCGATATCCCTGCTCGGCCACGGTGGGCAACTGCGGGAACTGGCGCAGGCGGGTGGTACCGGTCACGCCAAGCAGCTTGACCGTCTTGGCTGCCACATGCGCCTGTACCGCCGCATAGCTGGAGAAAAATACGTCGACTTCATTCGACAGCACGGCCTGCACCGCCGGGCCGCCACCCTTGTATGGAACATGGAGAAAGCGCACGCCGGCCTCGGTCGCCAGCGCCTCGGCGGCAAGCTGGTTCAGGCTGCCGATGCCGGACGAAGCGTAATGAATGCTCTCCGGCTTCTGCCGCGCCATGGCGACCAGTTCCTTCACATTGGAAGCCGGCAACGAGGGGTTGGCCGCGATCACCAGCGGGAAGCGGACCAGTTGCGTGATCGGCGTGAAGTCGCGGAAGGTGTCGTACGGCAGGTTTTTGTAGGCAAACGGGTTGATGGCGTGCGTGTCGAACGCCATCAACAAGGTGCTGCCGTCCGGCCGGGCACGCGCCACCGTACTCGACGCGATCAGGCCTCCCGCGCCGGGCTTATTGTCGATCACCACCGTCTGGCCGAGCCCGCTCTTGAGGCCGGGCTGCAATTGGCGCGCCACGATATCGACGCTGCCCCCTGGCGGGAACGGCAGCACCATGGCAATGGGGCGACTGGAACCGGCGACAGTGGCATCGCCACCCAGGGCAGCCATGCCAGGCACGGGAATCAGGGGCATCGCGCCAAACGGCAACGATTTGAGCAGCAGGCGGCGCAGCCGCGAGCATTCGGATCGGGACATCGGGTACTCAGGCGAATGGCGGGAACATAGCTGCGGCGGCAGCCGCACCCGGCCAAAACAAAAAGGGCGGCATCGCTGCCGCCCTGTATTTTGCCCGAGGATAGCACGAATTGCAGGCAAGGTCCGCTCTGCCCACCCTCCGCACTTCGTCCTAGACTTCCGCCTTCTCGTTTTCCGGCGATTCCGGCGGTTCCGCGGCAGCCTCGGCAAAGTCCAGCTTGATCTGGTCCTGCTCGTCGAGATCCACCACCACCCTGCCACCGGATACCAGCTTGCCGAACAGCAGTTCGTCGGCCAGCGCCTTGCGGATCAGGTCCTGGATCAGGCGTTGCATCGGCCGCGCGCCCATCAGCGGGTCGAAGCCCTTCTTGGCCAGGAACTTGCGCAGATGCTCGCTGAAGCTGGCTTCCACCTTCTTCTCGTGGAGCTGCTCCTCGAGCTGCATCAGGAACTTGTCGACCACGCGCAGGATGATTTCCTCATCGAGCGAGCGGAAGCTGATCATCGCGTCGAGCCGGTTACGGAACTCCGGCGTGAACATCCGCTTGATATCAGCCATCTCGTCACCCTGCTCGCGCGAAGACGTGAAGCCGATGGTGGCGCGGTTCATGGTTTCCGCTCCCGCATTGGTGGTCATGATGATGATCACGTTGCGGAAGTCAGCGCGGCGGCCGTTGTTATCGGTCAGCGCGCCATGGTCCATCACCTGCAGCAGGATATTGAAGATATCCGGATGCGCTTTCTCGATTTCGTCCAGCAGCAGCACACAGTGCGGCTTCTTGGTAACGGCCTCGGTCAGCAGGCCGCCCTGGTCGAAGCCGACATATCCCGGCGGCGCGCCGATCAGCCGGCTCACCGCATGACGTTCCATGTATTCGGACATGTCGAAGCGCAGCAACTCGATGCCCATGATGAAGGCAAGCTGCTTGGCGACTTCAGTCTTGCCCACCCCGGTCGGACCGGAGAACAGGAAGGAGCCGATTGGCTTGTCGGTCTTGCCCAGGCCGGCGCGCGACATCTTGATGGCCGAAGCCAGCGCCTCGATGGCCGGGTCCTGGCCGAACACCACGGACTTCAGGTCGCGGTCCAGGGTCTGCAGCTTGCTGCGGTCGTCCTGGTTGACGCTCTGCGGCGGGATGCGGGCGATGCGCGAGACGATATCCTCGATCTCGCCCTTGCCGATGGTCTTCTTCTGCTTGGACTTGGGCAGGATGCGCTGGGCGGCGCCAGCCTCGTCGATGACATCGATGGCCTTGTCCGGCAGGTGGCGGTCGGTGATGAAGCGCGCCGACAGTTCGGCCGCCGCGGTCAGGGCCGCCGCCGCGTACTTGACGCCATGGTGCTCCTCGAAGCGCGACTTCAGGCCGCGCAGAATCTGCACGGTCTGGTCCACCGACGGCTCCACCACGTCGATCTTCTGGAAACGGCGCGACAGGGCCGCGTCTTTTTCGAAGATGCCGCGATATTCGGTGAAGGTGGTGGCGCCGATGCACTTGAGCTGGCCCGACGACAGTGCCGGCTTGAGCAGGTTGCTGGCGTCCAGCGTCCCGCCCGAAGCGGCGCCCGCGCCGATCAGCGTGTGGATCTCGTCGATAAACAGGATCGCGTTCGGATTGTCCTTGAGCGACTTGAGCACGCCCTTCAGGCGTTGCTCGAAATCGCCCCGGTACTTGGTGCCGGCCAGCAGGGCACCCATGTCGAGCGAGTACACGACCGCCTTTTCCAGGATGTCGGGCACTTCGTTCTTGGTGATGCGCCAGGCCAGCCCTTCCGCGATCGCGGTCTTGCCGACTCCAGCCTCGCCCACCAGCAACGGATTGTTCTTGCGCCGGCGGCACAGCACCTGGACCACCCGCTCGACTTCGCTCTCGCGGCCGATCAGCGGATCGATCTTGCCGGCCTTGGCCAGCATGTTCAGGTTCTGGGTGAACTGCTCCAGCGGGCTTTCCTTGCCATCGCCGCCTTCACCCTCGGCCGTGCCGTCGCCATGCTTGGCGGGCTCGGCCTGGTCCTTGCGGATGCCGTGGCTGATGAAATTGACCACATCCAGCCGGGTCACGCCCTGCTGCTGGAGGTAGTACACCGCGTGCGAGTCCTTCTCGCCAAAGATCGCCACCAGGACATTCGCCCCGGTCACTTCCTTCTTGCCGTTGGAAGTGGACTGGACATGCATGATGGCGCGCTGGATGACGCGCTGGAAGCCCAGCGTAGGCTGGGTATCCACCTCATCGGTGCCAGGCACCACGGGCGTGTTGTCCGCGATGAAGTTCTTCAGACTGGTGCGCAAATCCTCAATATTGGCTGCGCAGGCGCGCAAGACTTCCGCTGCCGTGGGGTTGTCAAGCAACGCCAGTAGCAGGTGCTCCACGGTAATGAACTCGTGGCGTGCCTGCCGGGCTTCAACAAACGCCATGTGCAGGCTGACTTCCAATTCTTGCGCAATCATGCTTCCTCCATCACGCATTGCAACGGATGACCCGCCTGCCGTGCGTGGGTTGACACCAGCTCGACCTTCGTCGCCGCAATATCCCTGGTATAGATACCGCAGACCCCCTTACCTTCCCGGTGGACGGTCAGCATGATCTGCGTCGCCGTCTCCCGGTCCCTGCTGAAATACTGCTGCAGGATCATCACGACGAACTCCATCGGGGTGAAGTCGTCATTCAGCAGCAACACCTTGTACATGGCGGGCGGTTTGAGCGCCTGCTCTTTCCGCTCCAGTACGGTGCCTGCTTCGCGTTGTGGGACATTTGCCAGCCGTGTAGCCATGGCTTTATTCTAACCCTTACGCACAACTCTGCAATTTGGGGAAAAGACGCCGGATTCAAGAGGCCGATGCAGCGGCCATCCAATTTCCGGAGATGCCGAAGGCATCCGGGTTCACCTCTTGGGCTGGACGCAGTTGCTGTGCAGCCCTCCCCTCCAAAATACCATCTACAGCCGTTCCTTTCCCGCCACACCCTACCGGGAGTGGGGAATCTGCCAACTTGACAGTGCGCAGGTTTGACAGAAGAATCGTTCGCACATTCACGTCTGGTTACGCGAGCCAAAGCAGTAAGCCGGACCTGGGTGATCCGTGAGCAGGGAGGCCCACGAATCCGGCGGCGGCGAGTCAGCACATAAAACTGGCCGCCACGCGGTGTCCGCAAAGTCGTGTCATCGTACCCGGCCCGGTTCCACCGGACTGGACGCATGGCCAGGCACGCCGGGCACCGGCTGGCCGCGGCGCTTTCCCCCGCTCGTATCGTGCTTTTTTTGTTGGGGGAGTTTATGGCAAGCGGTATCGTCAAATGGTTCAATGACGCCAAGGGCTTTGGGTTCATCAAGCCGGACGACGGCGAAGAAGAGCTGTTTGCGCACTTTTCGGCCATCCAGATGAGTGGCTTCAAGACCCTGAAAGAGGGTCAGCGCGTGTCCTTCGAAATCATCCAGGGTCCCAAGGGCAAACAAGCCACCAATATCCAGGACGGCGCCTGAGGACAAGGTGCGCGGCCGCACCAGCCGACAGAGCTTGAGGCGGCCACGACAGGATGCGGGGGAATCATCCCCGGAACGGGATCGGCCGCCGCCCCCCCGGACATCGCCTGGCCTCGACAGCCGGCGCGCCATGTCCAGACCAGCAGGCTGAACAGCAGCACGTAGCGCATCCGACAAAAAGCCCGGTCAGGTCAATGCCGGGCTTTTTGTTTGGCACCCGCTGGTCGTGCCTACCAGCCTGCCACTTACTGCCACTTAGACTCATCATTGATTTCCGGTCGTATTTGTGGCTCTTTGGGGGCTTTTTGCACGACCTCCCTATTTGTGCGCAATACAACATACAACACCAAAATCAATCAGGCATTTCTGAACGTGCGCTGGGAGTTTTCGTTATGTGGCCCATTCGGTCCTATTTCATGTCGGTCTGGGCCCACTTGCCACGTGGTGCGTCCTGATTCCGGATGAAAAAAAACCCGGCGACCTTTGGGTCACCGGGGTTTCGGTTCAGGCTGAAACGGCCCGATCTGCTCTTACATGTTGTCGATCATCACCTGCCCAAAGCCCGAGCACGACACTTGCGTCGCGCCTTCAAGCAGCCGGGCGAAGTCATACGTGACCTTCTTCGACAGAATGGACTTCTCCATCGACGAGATGATCAGGTCGGCGGCTTCGGTCCAGCCCATGTGGCGCAGCATCATTTCCGCGGAGAGGATTTCGGAACCCGGGTTCACGTAGTCCTTGCCGGCGTACTTCGGCGCGGTGCCATGGGTGGCTTCGAACATGGCGACGGAATCGGACAGGTTGGCGCCCGGGGCAATGCCGATGCCGCCAACCTGCGCTGCCAGCGCGTCGGAGATGTAGTCGCCGTTCAGGTTCAGCGTCGCGATGACCGAATACTCCGCCGGGCGCAGCAGGATCTGCTGCAGGAACGCGTCGGCGATGGCGTCCTTGATCACGATTTCCTTGCCGGTCTTCGGGTTCTTGAACTTGCACCACGGGCCGCCGTCGATCAGTTCGGCACCGAATTCCTGCTGGGCCAGCTCGTAGGCCCAGTCACGGAAGCCACCTTCGGTGAACTTCATGATGTTGCCCTTGTGCACGATGGTCACCGACGGCTTGTCGTTGTCGATCGCATACTGGATGGCCTTGCGCACCAGGCGCTTCGTGCCTTGCTTGGAAACCGGCTTGACGCCGATGCCCGAAGTGTCCGGGAAACGGATCTTCTTCACGCCCATCTCGTTCTGCAGGAAGGCGATCAGCTTCTTGGCCTGGTCGCTTTCCGCTTCCCACTCGATGCCGGCGTAGATGTCTTCCGAGTTCTCGCGGAAGATCACCATGTCGATTTTTTGCGGCTCGCGCACGGGCGAGGGCACGCCCTTGAAGTAAGCCACCGGGCGCAGGCAGACGTACAGGTCGAGTTGCTGGCGCAGTGCGACGTTGAGCGAACGGATGCCGCCACCGACCGGCGTGGTCAGCGGGCCCTTGATCGACACCACGTATTCCTTCAGGACCTCAAGGGTTTCGTCAGGCAGCCACACATCGGGGCCATATACCTTGGTCGACTTCTCGCCAGCGTAGATCTCCATCCAGGAGATCTTGCGCTTGCCGGCGTAGGCCTTGGCCACGGCAGCGTCGACCACCTTGATCATCACGGGGGTGATATCCAGTCCCGTACCGTCGCCTTCGATGAAAGGGATGATTGGATTGTCCGGAACATTCAGCGAAAAATCCTGGTTGACCGTGATCTTCTCGCCGGCCGGCACCTTGATGTGTTGATACATGACGTCTCCAGTACGGAACGGGGGTTCGTAACGTGCCGCCCAGGTTTGTGACCGGACGGCGAGATGTGAGTGGCGCGCGGGCATTTTAGCGGGGTTCGATGCGGTTACGATGCCGCACCGCAACACGCGCCGCCTGCCCAGCCAAGCGTCAGAGGCAATTCAGTCTTATATAAGACACAAGACCGTTTTGTATTATGCAGCAAAATTTCATGATCCGCTATCCTGCCGGAACCCGCGCCGCCACGCGGGCTGCGGCATACTGGCGCCCATGATGCCCTGCAGCCCGGCCATCGGCACGGCCCCAGGGCGTTGCCTACCCCGACTCGCTTCCCGCCCCTGATGACGCTGATTGCCCTGAACAAACCCTTCGGCACCATGAGCCAGTTCTCCGCGCACCCTACGCGCCCTACGCTCGCCGACTGCGTGCAACGCCCCGGCGTGTATCCGGCGGGACGGCTCGATGCCGACAGCGAAGGCTTGCTGCTGCTGACCGACGATGGCGCCCTGCAGGCGCGCATTGCCGACCCGCACCACAAGCTGCCGAAGACCTATCTGGCGCAGGTGGAAAACAAACCGGACGAAGCCGCGCTCGCGCGCCTGCGCGGCGGGGTCGATCTCGGCGACTTCCGCACGTTGCCAGCGCGAGCACAGTGCATCGATGAACCCGGCTTCCTCTGGCCGCGCAATCCTCCGGTGCGGTTTCGCGCAGCCATTCCAACCCAATGGCTGGAAATCGAGATCCGCGAGGGTAAAAACCGCCAGGTGCGGCGCATGACGGCGGCTGTGGGCTTCCCCACCTTGCGCCTGTTGCGCGTACAGATCGGCGCGCTGGATCTGCGCACGCTCGGACTCGCGCCTGGGCAATGGTGCGAAATCGATCCGGCGATGCTAGGCATCGAGGCTGTCACGGCGCCCCGTGCCAACGCACCGGTGCGCCGCGCGCGCGCGGGTGGGGCAGCGAAGCCGCAAGGACCGCAGCGCCATCCGCGCCCCCGCTCAAGAAGTTACAAAAATTAACAGTCCGTGAGTCAACGGCTCACCGGTCCATTTCGTTTTTGACACTGACGCGTCGCATAACGAGTCAACTCTTCCGAATCGATTTCACCTTCCGAGGTAGATAGCATGAACAAACTGATCGCTGCTCTGGTTGCCGGCCTGTTCGCCACCGGCGCTTTCGCCCAAGCCGCCGCTCCGGCACCGGCAGCTCCGGCTGCTGCAGCGCCCGCCGCTGAAGCCCCGGCCGCAAAGCCCGCGACCAAGAGCACCAAGAAGTCCACCAAGAAGCACGCTCACAACAAGACCAAGGCTGCCCCGGCTGCCCCGGCTGCCAAGGCCGACGCTGCAACGAAGTAAAGATTTGCAGGCAGGCCGGGCATTGCGCCCGGCTAGCAAGGCAGGCTGCCCGCAAGGCGCCTGCTTTTTTTTTGCCTGCGATGGTCAGGCGCCAAAAGCGCGCGCCCGTCACCGTAGTCTGCAGCAACAAATGCGAACTATCCGATGGCGCCGCTTGCCCGATAGCTGCGCTATGCTGGCGGGTCCCGAACCGTTCAAATCGCCGTTCCTTCCATGCGCCCTGTCATCAAAAACCTGCTCGCCGGCGGCTGCGCCCTTGCCGCCCTGACGTCCGCCTCTGCCCAGTCGCCGGCTAATTTGCCGGTCCGGCAACTCAGCGCGGGCATGTACGCCATCAAGGCGGAAATCGCCGCTACGCCGGAAGCCCGGGAACGCGGCCTGATGTATCGCAAAACCATGCCCGCCAACGAGGGCATGCTGTTCGTCTTCGATGAGAAGGCCGGACATTGCTTCTGGATGAAAAATACCGACCTGCCGCTGTCGATCGCCTTCCTGGCCGATGACGGCTCCATCGTCAATATCGAGGACATGGCGCCCCAGACCGAGGACAACCACTGCCCGCGCGCAGCGGTGC
This sequence comes from Cupriavidus sp. SK-3, assembly GCF_000611145.1. Lineage (NCBI taxonomy): Bacteria > Pseudomonadati > Pseudomonadota > Betaproteobacteria > Burkholderiales > Burkholderiaceae > Cupriavidus > Cupriavidus sp. SK-3. Next base: position 78,405 of record NZ_JFJV02000185.1, read on the forward strand.
GCTACGCGCTGGAGATGAACAAGGGATGGTTCGCGCAGAAGGGACTGAAGGCCGGCGCAAAGATCGGCGGCCTGCCGCAGCCGCGCTGATGGCCAAGCCCCGCCGNCCAAGCGCGGCAGCACGGCTGCCGCGCCAATTTGCGACAAGGTCAGTCGCGGAAATTATTGAAGTCCAGCGGGGCTTCCGGAACATCCTTGCGCAGCAGCGCGATCACGCTCTGCAGATCGTCGCGCTTGGTACCGGTGACGCGCACCGCGTCGCCCTGGATGCTGGCCTGTACCTTGATCTTGCTGTCCTTGATCATCTTGACGATTTTCTTGGACAGGTCGCCGGTGACGCCCTTCTTGATGGTGATGACCTGCTTGACCTTGTCGCCACCGATGCGCTCGGTCTTGCCGTAGTCCAGGAAGCGCACGTCGACATTGCGCTTGGCCATCTTGCTGATCAGCACGTCCTTGACCTGGCCGAGCTTGAAATCGTCATCGGCGAACGCCGTGAGTTCGTTCTCCTTGTGCTCGACCCGCGAATCCGAACCCTTGAAGTCGAAGCGGTTCGTGATTTCCTTGTTGGCCTGCTCGACCGCGTTCTTCACCTCGATCATGTTCGCTTCGCACACTACGTCAAACGACGGCATTGCATTCTCCTTGTCTTGCTGCGTGTTGCTGTGTATTACCACTTGCCCGCGGCAGTCCCGCAGGCTTTGTCCTGGGCGCGCGCCGGCTGGCGGCGGCGCTTACGTATAATCCAGCCTACCCTGCAGTCCGGTGCCGTCGACCACGGCGGCCGCCTCACCTTTCCCTTGCATGGCTGATTTCCACGAATTTTATCCCCTGCGCCGCCACAATTCATTCGGATTCGACGTACGCGCGCGCTTTGCGGCGCACGTGCGCAGCGAAAGCGACCTGTTGTGCGCGCTGGCCGATCCGCGCGCGCATGGCCTGCCCCTGGTTGTGCTTGGCGGCGGCAGCAATGTGGTCCTGACGCGGGACATCGACGCGCTGGTGCTGTTGATGGAAATCCCCGGCTACGCGGTGGCCGCCGGCGACGATGCCCACCTGGTGACGGCCGGCGCCGGCGAGAACTGGCATGCACTGGTCTGCCGCACCATTGCCGACGGCCTGCCGGGGCTCGAAAACCTGGCCCTGATTCCCGGCACCGCGGGCGCGGCGCCGATCCAGAATATTGGCGCCTATGGCGTTGAACTGCGCGAGCGCTTCGACAGCCTGCGTGCCTTCGACCGGCAAAGCGGCGAATTCGTCCGCCTGACGCTGGAGCAATGCGAGTTTGCTTACCGGGACAGCCTGTTCAAGCGCGAGGGGCGTGACCGCTACATCATTACGGCTGTCACGCTGCGCCTGCCGCTGCCCTGGCAACCGGTGCTGGGCTATGCGGAACTGGCGCGCGAACTGGCACAAGAGTCAGCCGCGGCGCCCACGGCGGATCGCATCCGTGAAGCGGTAATCGCGATCCGCATGCGCAAGCTGCCCGACCCCGCCCAGATCGGCAATGCAGGCAGCTTCTTCAAGAATCCCGTGGTCGGTGCCGGCCAGCGCGACGCGCTGCTGGCGCAGTACCCCAACCTGGTCAGCCATGTCCAACCCGACGGCAGCTACAAGTTGGCGGCCGGCTGGCTGATCGACCAGTGTGGATTCAAGGGGGTGAGCGACGGCCCGGTGGGCGTCTATGGCAAGCAAGCCCTGGTGCTGGTGCACCACGGCGGCGGCACTGGGCAGGACTTGCTGGCGCTGGCGCGCCGCATCGCCGATGCCGTGCAGGCCCGCTTCGGCGTGCGCATCGAGCCCGAGCCGGTGGTGCTTTGACCAGCCCGGGCCATCGGGCTCAGGCGAAGTGGCAGACGTAGTCCAGCGTTTCGGTCACTTCGATATCGAAGCTGCTGTCGCCGGGCACATTGAACTGCTGGCCGGCGCCATAGGTATTCCACTGGTCTTCGCCGGCCAGCTTCACGCGGCACACGCCGGCATTGATCTCCATGATTTCCGGAGCGCCGGTGTTGAAGGTCAGCGCGGCGGGGAAGATGACGCCCAGCGTCTTGCGGGTGCCATCCGGGAACAGCACGGTGTGGCTGACGCACTTGCCGTCGAAGTACAGGTTGGCTTTCTTGACGACGGATACGTTGTCGAACTGGCTCACGCTATTTCTCCTTGATGCTTGGTTCTTGATGACTGGAATCTGGAATGTTCAATGGCGAGGCGGCGCAAAAAAGGGGCCATGACGGCCCCTCTTCTGCTGAGTGCTGAGTGCTGACCGCCAGGCCACGGCCCGAAACGAGCCGGGACCGGAAGCCCGCCTTACTCGCCGCGCTGGCGGCGTGCGTTCTCGGCGATGCGCATGCGCAGCGCGTTCAGCTTGATGAAGCCGCCGGCGTCGGCCTGGTTGTAGGCGCCGCCGTCATCGTCGAAGGTCGCGATGGTCTTGTCGAACAGCGTGTCCTTGGAGTCGCGCGCGACCACGATCACGTTGCCCTTGTACAGCTTGACGCGCACCCAGCCGTTGACCTTGGCCTGCGTGTGGTCGATCAGCACCTGCAGCGCGCGGCGCTCCGGGCTCCACCAGTAGCCGTTGTAAATCAGGCTGGCGTAGCGCGGCATCAGGTCGTCCTTCAGGTGAGCCACTTCGCGGTCGAGCGTGATCGACTCGATGGCGCGGTGGGCCTTCAGGATAATGGTGCCGCCGGGGGTTTCATAGCAGCCACGGCTCTTCATGCCGACGTAGCGGTTTTCCACCAGGTCCAGGCGGCCAATGCCGTGCTTGCCGCCCAGGCGGTTCAGCTCGGTGAGCACTTCGGCCGGGGTCATGCGCTTGCCGTTCAGGCCGACGATGTCGCCGCCCTCGAATTCGACGTCCAGGTACTCGGCCGCGTCCGGTGCGTTCTCCGGCGACACGGTCCAGCGCCACATGTCTTCCTCGGCCTCGGCCTTGGGGTCTTCCAGGTGGCGGCCTTCGAAGGAGATGTGCAGCAGGTTGGCGTCCATCGAGTACGGGGCGCCGCCCTTCTTGTGCTTCATGTCGATTTCGATGCCGGCCTTTTCAGCGTATGCCAGCAGCTTTTCGCGGGACAGCAGGTCCCACTCGCGCCACGGCGCGATGACCTTCACGCCCGGCTCCAGACCGTAGTAGCCCAGTTCGAAGCGAACCTGGTCGTTGCCCTTGCCGGTGGCGCCATGCGACACGGCGTCAGCGCCGGTGCTGCGCAGGATCTCGATCTGGCGCTTGGCGATCAGCGGACGCGCGATCGAGGTGCCCAGCAGGTACTCGCCTTCATAGACGGCGTTGGCGCGGAACATCGGGAAGACGAAATCGCGCACGAATTCTTCGCGCAGGTCGTCGATAAAGATGTTCTCCGGCTTGATGCCGAACTTGAGCGCCTTCTGGCGGGCAGGTTCGAGTTCCTCGCCCTGGCCGATGTCGGCGGTAAAGGTGACCACCTCGCATTGATAGGTGTCTTGCAGCCACTTCAGGATCACCGAAGTGTCCAGCCCGCCGGAGTAGGCGAGCACGACTTTCTTGATATCGCTCATGTTCGACTCGATGCGCAAAGTAAGCGTTGCCGGCGTTAACGCCGGTCACGCGAAAAGGAATGCGGAAAAACCGCTATTTTGACACGTCCGCCCCGGCTTGGGCGGCACTTGCTGCCTTCATCCAGCGCTCAGCCAGCCTTCTGGCACCGGGTTGGCGTGCCGCATGTGCGCCAAACTTGGCGCGGTACGCCCAGGATCAGTAGCGCCCGCAGAGCAGGAATTCCATCAGGGCCTTCTGCACGTGCAGGCGGTTCTCGGCCTCTTCCCACACCACGCTCTTCGGGCCGTCGATGACAGCCGCCTCGACTTCCTCGCCGCGGTGCGCCGGCAGGCAGTGCATGAAGAGCGCGTCGGGGTTGGCGCGATCCATCATGGCGGTGGTCACCATCCAGTTCTGGAAGGCGCGCTTGCGCGCGTCGTTCTCGGCTTCATAGCCCATGCTGGTCCACACATCGGTGGTGACCAGGTCCGCGCCCTGGCAGGCGGTCAGCGGATCGTCGAACACCTTGACCAGATGCGCGGCCGACGCCGGCACCATGGCCGGGTCGAGCTGGTAGCCGGGAGGCGCCGAGAAGTGGAAAGTAAAGCCGAGCCGCTCGGCCGCCTGGATCCAGGTGTAGGCCATATTGTTGGCGTCGCCGATCCAGGCCACCGTCTTGCCGCGGATGCTGCCACGCTGCTCGATATAGGTGAAGACGTCGGCCAGCACCTGGCAGGGATGGTATTCGTTGGTCAGCCCGTTGATCACTGGCACCCGCGAATGCGCGGCGAAACGCTCGATGATGTCCTGGCCGAAGGTGCGGATCATGATGATGTCGACCATGCGCGAGATCACCTGCGCCGCGTCTTCGATCGGCTCGCCGCGCCCGAGCTGCGAGTCGCGGGTATTGAGGAAGACGGCATGGCCACCCAGCTGGTGGATGCCGGCCTCGAACGACAAGCGCGTACGAGTCGAGTTTTTCTCGAAGATCATGGACAGCGTGCGGTCGTGCAGCGGATGCCATGTCTCGTAGTTCTTGAACTTGGTCTTCAGAATCCGTGCGCGGTCCAGCAGGTACTCGTACTCGTCGGGAGTCAGATCGCTGAACTGGAGGTAATGCTTGATCGAAGTTGGGCTCATAAAACAAAGAAGGCGGCTCGGTGGTGGCTTGGCCGCCATGAAGGGTTCATGACCTGACCGTGCCGCGGAGCCGCCTTTCGCGTCGCTTACGCAATTTAACTGTAAGAATCATAAGGGATTATTGTGGCTTTGGCGAGCGCGGGCCGCGTGCCGCACGGCACGGAGGCTTATGCGCGAGTCTTATATAAGATATAATACTGGCTGATTCACGCGGGGCCCGGCATATCCATGCCACCGCCCGCTGCCGGCATCAAAAGTGCCCCCGCCGACACCGACGCCCCGCCGCCATGGCCTGGAATGAAACGAACCAATTGTTTCCTGGCCGCGTCAAACGGGCTCCCGTTTGGTCAGTCTGGCGGGTTTACCGTCGAGTCAACCGTACTATCCCCGCAGTCCAATGAATCCCACAGTTCGCGAATATTTCATCCAAGGCATCACCAAGGAAGGCAAGACCTTCCGTCCAAGCGACTGGGCTGAACGGCTGTGCGGCGTGATGGCGCAATTCCGTCCCGAAGGCGACACCGGCGATCCCCGCATCACCTATTCGCCTTACGTGCGGCCCATGATCGCGGGCGGCGTGAAAAGCGTGGTGGTCGATGCGCGGCTGCGCGACATCGAGCCCAAGGCGCTCGACTTCGTCCTTAATTTCGCCCGCGACAACAACCTGCAACTGGTCGAAGCCTGCTCACTGGAGTAAGCCCGCACCACTGCATGCCGCGGCTGCACCGCGGCCCTCCCACACCGGCAGCACCGGTAACGCGCAGGCCAAAGCAGAAAACAAAAAAAGCTCGTCGGATGACGAGCTTTTTTCGGGTAAATCGTCGCTAGACGACGCACCCCACCAACGGACTACCAGGCCAAGCCCCCGACAGCCACCGAAGCGACGCGGTAAAGCAAAATGCCCGGCATGCCGCCGGAAGGCGCCTGGCACTTGGCCCGGCGCCGGCAACTGCTATCAGGCAGCCATCGACTTGATGGCGGACGACAGGCGCGACTTGTGGCGTGCAGCCTTGTTCTTGTGCACGATCTTCTTGTCGGCGATAGCGTCGATGATCGATTGCGAGTTCTTGAAGATCTCGGCTGCAGCAGCCTTGTCGCCGGCTTCGATAGCCTTGCGGACAGCCTTGACAGCGGTACGCAGACGCGAACGCAGGCTGGAGTTGTGGGCGTTCTGGGCGACGGCCTGGCGCGCGCGCTTGCGAGCTTGTGCGGAATTTGCCATTTAAGTAGATTTCCTGAATTCAGATGCGTGCCCAGCGGAAGGACGGAGCAAACCGCGGACACAATTAAGTGCACATCAAGCGACCCGGGATGCACTGGCACACGAATCCGGAACGCAACTAGCCTTGTGAATCGGCAATTATACACACAAGAAAAAGCGGCTGGCAAGCCGAGCCACGACCCATGTGGGACGGGGTGACGCAAAGGCCAATATACGGGCGCCGGCGAGGCCGAACCGTATAATACGCGCCACACCGGCCCGCCCTGCGTGGCCTCGATGCAACTTTGGGGCGTGCCCGACGTCTGAACCCGGTTCGCACCGGCGGTCCGATCCAAGCTGCCGCCGCCTTCCCTTTGCCGCCGACCGATCTTGAACCTGCTCAAAGCGCTCGCCACCATCAGCAGCCTGACGATGCTGTCGCGCATCACCGGCCTTATCCGCGAGATCCTGATCGCCCGTGCCTTTGGCGCTTCGGACATGACCGACGCCTTCAACGTGGCGTTCCGCATTCCCAACCTGCTGCGCCGCATCTTCGGCGAAGGCGCATTCTCGCAAGCCTTCGTGCCGATCCTGGGCGAATACCATAGCAAGCGCGGCGAGGCCGAGACCCGTGCGCTGATCGACTCGGTTGCCACGGTCATGACCTGGGTCCTGATGGGCGTCTCGCTACTCGGCGTGATCGGCGCCCCGCTCGTGATGATGGTGGTCGCCACGGGCTTCCGCCAGCATGGCGGCGAGACCTACGACGCCGCGGTCTTCATGACCCGCGTGATGTTTCCCTACATCGGCCTGATCTCGCTGGTGGCGCTGGCTTCCGGCATCCTCAATACTTGGCGCCGCTTCGCCATGCCCGCCTTCACGCCGGTGCTGCTCAATCTCTGCCTGATCGTAGCCGCGCTGTTCGTCGGCCCGCATATGGCGCAGCCGATCTACGCGCAGGCCTGGGGGGTGCTGGTGGGCGGCATCCTGCAACTGGCGGTGCAGATTCCGGCGCTCCGGCGGCTGGGCGTGATGCCGCGCCTGCGCTTCAACCTGCGCGCGGCCTGGGCCGAACCAGGCGTGCGCCGCGTCATGCGGCAGATGGCACCGGCGCTGCTGGCGGTCTCGGTGGCTCAGATCAGCCTGATCATCAATACCAACATTGCCTCCCGCCTGGCCGCCGGCAGCGTGTCCTACCTGACCTACGCCGACCGCCTGATGGAATTCCCGACGGCGCTGCTGGGCGTGGCGCTGGGCACCATCCTGCTGCCGAGCCTGTCGAAAGCCAGCGCCGAGGACAACCGGGCCGAATACTCCGGCCTGCTCGACTGGGGCCTGCGCCTGACCTTCCTGCTGGCCGTGCCGTGCGCGGTCGGACTGTTCGTCTTTGGCGCACCGCTGACCGCGGTGCTGTTCAACTATGGCAAGTTCGACGCCCATGCGGTGGAGATGACCCGGCAGGCGCTGGTTTCCTACGGCACCGGCCTGCTCGGCCTGATCCTGATCAAGATCCTGGCGCCGGGCTTCTATGCCCGCCAGGACATCCGCACCCCGGTCAAGATCGCCTTGCTGGTGCTGGTGATCACGCAGTTGTCCAACTACGTCTTCGTGCCGCGCCTCGGCCACGCCGGCCTTGCGCTCTCGATCAGCTTCGGCGCCACTGTCAACGCCCTGCTGCTGTTCCTGGGACTGCGCAGGCGCGGCTTCTACAAGCCGGCCAAGGGCTGGTGGCTGTTCCTTGCCCAGTTGCTGACCGCCGTGACACTGCTGGCCGGCATGCTGCTCTGGTTCGCCCGCAACTTCGACTGGGTCGGCCTGGGCGCCACGCCGTTGCTGCGCATCGCGCTGCTGGCCTCGTGCCTGGTACTTGCGGCGGTCGTCTACTTCGGTACACTGTGGCTCATGGGGCTGAGATACTCCGCTTTCAAGCGGAGAGCCGGCTAAGAGGCCCCCGCCTGCCAATCCAGCCAGTCGCGCCAGCGCGGCGCAAGGGCTGCGGCAGCGCGCGGTGCAGGGTCAAGGCAACTGAGGTTGTGTCAGAATGAGACGAAGCGGTTCTGCCCAGCAGGCAGGCGGACGCGGACGATGCCTATGCACCGTCCGGGAACGCCAGCCATGCCGCCAGTTTCGATCTCGAACAGCCGCCAGGCCGCATTCAGGAAAGCCGCAATGACAACCACGAAAGTCCTGGAATACTTTGCCAGTCTCGTGGCGGACGAGGACGGTATCCCGCTTACCGAGACGGTGCTCTCGATCGCCCAGGACGCCTACCCGGACCTGGACCTGCAAGCCGAACTGGCCATGCTCGACATGCTCGCGGTACGCCTGAAGCGTCGGATCGCCGAAGGCACGCCGGCCATCCAGCGCATGCGCCTGCTCAACCATTTCTTCTACCGCGACCTGGGTTTCGGCGCCAACGCGAACGACTATTACGATCCCGACAACTCCTACCTGAACGTCGTGCTCAAGCAGCGGCGCGGCATCCCGATCTCGCTGGCGGTGCTCTATATGGAGTTGGGCCAGCATATCGGCCTGCCGCTCAAGGGCGTGTCCTTCCCCAACCATTTCCTGGTGCGGATGTCGATTCCCGCCGGCGAGGTGGTGGTGGACCCGCTCACCGGCGAGACGCTGTCGAAGGAGCAGTTGCAGGAGATGCTCGACCCGCACCTGGAGCGCGAGGGCATCGCAGACCCCAACGAGGTGCCGCTGGGCCTGTTCCTGCAGGTGGCGAGCCACCGCGAGATCGTGGCGCGCGTGCTGCGCAATCTCAAGTCGATCTATCTGCAGGAATCGCGCTGGCAGCGCTTGCTGGCGGTACAGAACCGCCTGGTGATCTTGTTGCCAGGCTCGATCGAGGAAGTGCGGGACCGCGGCCTGGCCTATGCCAACCTGGAGTGCTTCCGGCCGGCGCTGGCCGACCTGGAAGCCTACGTGATGGCGCGCCCGGATGCGGCCGATACCACCCAGATCCGCGACCGCATGCCAGCGTTGCGCATGATGAGCCGCAGCGTGAACTGAAGCCCGGGCAGGGGCAGGGGCAGGCCCCGGCCTGCCCCGCCGCTCAGGAAGGGCGGCGCCTGGCGCCCCGCACAAGCTTCCACAACCCGCCCAGCACCAGCGGCACGACCGCCGCGCCGATGCCAGCCAGCACGATCAGGTTCAGGTATTGCTTGATGAACGGCAGGTTGCCGAAGAAATAGCCGGCAAACACCAGGCCCAGGACCCAGGCCATCGCACCAATCACGTTGAACATCTGGAACTTGGCGAACGTCATCTGCGACACGCCGGCGACGAACGGCGCGAAAGTACGCACGATCGGCAGGAAACGGGCCATGACCAGCGTCTTGCCACCGTGGCGCTCGTAGAAATCGTGGGTCTTGCGCAATGCCTGCTGGTCCAGGAAGCGCCAATGGCCGTCGAACACCTTCGGGCCGACCCAGCTTCCCACCAGGTAGTTGACCGTATTGCCGCCAATCGCCGCCACCAGCAGCAGGCCGACCAGTGCCCACTCATTCATCGCATGCGTGGCGCAAAAGGCGCCGGCGATGAAGAGCAGCGAATCGCCCGGCAGGAAAGGCAACACCACCAGGCCTGTCTCCGCGAAGACAATGGCAAAGAGGATGGCATAGACCCACGCACCGTAGTTCTCGATGACGGTGCCAAGGTATTTGTCGACGTGCAGCAGCATGTCGAGAAACTGCAATACGATATCCAATTCGATCCCCGTTCTGAATTTAGACGACATCATACAAGACCGGACCGACGCCCAAGTCACCTGATCCGGCCGCAATGTGCTTCTCCCACGCGCCCGGGCCAGCGGCGCACCCACGTATAATTCCGCCCATGCCTGCCCTAGACCCGCGCCCCGCCCAGCCGCCCCGTCCCATCCGCCCCCTGCCCGACCAGCTGATCAGCCAGATCGCGGCCGGCGAGGTGGTGGAACGCCCCGCCTCGGTGGTCAAGGAACTGCTTGAGAACGCGCTGGACGCCGGCGCCACCCAGCTTAATATCCGGCTGGAAGAGGGCGGAGTGCGGCGCATCGTGATCGCGGACAACGGCTGCGGTATCCCTGCCGCCGAACTGCCGGTCGCACTGATGCGCCACGCCACCAGCAAGATCGCCTCGCTGGACGAACTCGAATCGGTGCTCACGCTGGGCTTTCGCGGCGAGGCGCTGGCTTCGATCGCTTCGGTTTCCGAATTGACCCTGACCAGCCGCACCGCCAGCGATTCGCATGCGACGCAGGTCATCGCCGACACCGGCGAAGTGCAGCCCGCGTCCGGCGGCGTGGGCACCACCGTCGACGTGCAGCACCTTTACTTCAACACGCCAGCGCGCCGAAAGTTCCTCAAATCGGAACAAACCGAGTTCGGCCATTGCCTGGAGATGGTGCGGCGCGCGGCGCTGGCGCGGCCGGACGTGGCCATCTCGGTCCATCACAATGGCAAGCCGATGGAGCACTGGAATGCCGGTGATGTCGCCACGCGCACGGGCCAGGTGCTCGGCGCCGACTTCGCCAACGCCCGCCTGCCCCTGGATGAGGAAGCCGGCAACCTGCACCTGTACGGATTTGCCGGGCTGCCCACCGCCTCGCGCGGGCGTCCCGACCAGCAGTTCTTCTTCGTCAACGGCCGCTACGTCCGCGACAAGCTGCTCACCCACGCCGTGCGCAGCGCCTACCAGGACGTGCTGCACGGCGACCGCTTCCCGTCCTACGTGCTGTGCATGGACCTGCCGCCCGAGATGGTGGATGTCAACGTGCACCCGTCCAAGATCGAAGTGCGTTTCCGTGAATCGCGCGCGGTGCACCAGTTCGTCTACCACGCCGTGCAGCGCTGCCTGGCGCGCCAGGCGGGCGAACAGGGCGACAGCCTGCATACCGCGTCCGATATGGACGATACTGCCGCAGGGGAACGCCTTGGCGGCCCCGGCGGTTTCCCGGGCGCGCGCGGCATTGGCGGCGGTTCCGGAGCCTCCGGCGGCTTCGGTGGATCAGGCAGGAGCGGCAGCATGGGTGGTGGTGGCGCCAGCCCGCGCCCGTGGGTGGACTATACGGCCGCCGCGCGCCAGACCGAACTCGGCGTTGCCCAGCCCCGCCAGGCCTACCTCGGCATGGTCCGCGATGCGATCCAGCCGGGCAACGGATTTTCGCGCGCCTCCGCCGGCCCTGCCAGCACGCCCCCGGCCTGGCTGGCCGATGCGCAGGCCGCCCGCGAGAACGACCCGCCTGGCCTGCTCGAGCAGCTTCCAGGGCAGGAATTCACCGAGGACGATGCCAGCCCGCTGGGCTATGCCATCGCGCAGCTGCACGGTATCTATGTACTGGCGCAGAACGCGCGCGGCCTGGTGCTGGTGGATATGCACGCCGCCCACGAGCGCATCCTGTACGAGCAGATCAAGACCGCGCTGGAAACGCGTGAACTGGCGGTGCAGTCGCTGCTGATCCCGGTCACGCTGACGGCCAGCCCGGTGGAGATCGGCACTGCCGAGGAGCACCAGGAAACCCTCACCCTGCTCGGCTTCGACATCGCGCAGGTCTCACCCACCACGCTGGCGATCCGCGCCATCCCGTCCCTGCTCAAGCAGGCCGACACCGAAGCCCTGGCGCGCGACGTGCTGCGCGACCTGCACGCCTTCGGCGGCTCGCGCGTGCTGGTCGAACGCCAGAACGAACTGCTCGCCACCCTGGCCTGCCACAGCGCGGTGCGCGCCAACCGCAAGCTCACGCTGGAAGAGATGAACGCGCTGCTGCGCCAGATGGAACAGACCGAGCGCGCCGACCAGTGCAACCATGGACGGCCCACCTGGGTGCAGTTGTCGGTGGCCGAACTCGACCGCCTGTTCTTGCGCGGCCAATAGACTGCCGTGTCGCAGCCCGCCGCCAGTTCCGCCAACCCGGTTCCCTCCGCCTTGAACGCCGCACCAGCTCCCGCCAGCCTCGGCGCAGACCTCCCGCCCGTGGTCTGCCTGCTCGGCCCAACCGCCTCCGGCAAGACCGCCGCCGCGCTGGCGCTGGCGGCGCAAGCCCCGATCGAGATCATCAGCCTGGACTCGGCGCTGGTCTACCGCGAGATGGACATCGGCACCGCCAAGCCCTCGCCCGCCGAGCTCGCCGCGGTGCCGCACCACCTGATCGACATCATCGACCCGGCAGACAGTTACTCCGCCGCCCAGTTCGTCACCGATGCCGAACGCCTGATCGGCGAGATCCGCGCGCGCGGCCGCGAGCCGCTGATTGTCGGCGGGACCATGCTGTACTACAAGGCCCTGACCCAGGGCCTGAACGACCTGCCGCAAGCCGACCCGGCGCTGCGCGCGGAACTCGACGCGCTGGCCGCCGAGCGCGGCTGGCCGCTGCTGCACGCCATGCTGGCCGAAGTCGACCCGGTGACCGCGGCACGGCTGGCGCCCAACGATGCCCAGCGCATCCAGCGCGCGCTGGAGATCCACCGGCTGTCCGGGCAACCGATGTCGGCGCTGCTGGCGCGGCAAGCCGACGAACGCACTTTTGCCGGCGCCGCCGACCGCCGCTATCGCGTGATCGCGCTGGAGCCGTCCGACCGCGCTGTGCTGCACGCGCGCATCGCCGCCCGCTATGACGCCATGCTGGCCGGCGGCTTTATCGAGGAAGTGGAACGGCTGCGCGCGCGCGGCGACCTGCAGCCAACGCTGCCGTCCATCCGCTGCGTAGGCTACCGCCAGGTGTGGGAGTACCTGGATGGCGAAACCGACTTCGCCACCATGCGCGAACGCGGCCTGGCGGCTACGCGCCAGCTCTGCAAGCGCCAGCTCACCTGGCTGCGCAGCACGCCCGAGCGCGAAGTGGTGGACTGCCTGGCGACGGATTACGTCGCACAGGTGGCACGGCTGGCAAGGATTGGGCAGGCCTAGGCCAGATGTGACGAGTAGGCGATAATCGCCCTTTATTACCTGCCGATGCGTCAAACCCGCCATGCCCACTACCGATTTCGTACTGCGCCCCGCCACGCCTGACGACTGCGAGAGCTTGCTCGCGCTGATCACGGGACTGGCCGAATACGAGAAACTCACCCACCTGGTCGAAGCCACGCCGGAAAAACTGCGCGAAGCCCTGTTCGGCGCGCGCCCGCATGCCGAGGCCGTGCTGGTGGAGGTGCCGGGCGCGCAAGGCGCGAAGGCGGTGGGCTTTGCCTTGTTCTTCCACAACTTCTCGACTTTCCTGGCCAAGCCCGGGCTGTATCTGGAAGACCTTTATGTCGATCCGGCCTGGCGTGGCCACGGACTGGGCAAGATGTTGCTCAAGCATCTTGCGGCGCTGGCGGTGGAACGCGGCTGCGGCCGCTTCGAATGGAGCGTGCTGGACTGGAACACGCCGTCGATCGAGTTTTACCGCGCGATGGGAGCGGACGTGATGCCGGATTGGCGGATTTGCCGGGTTACAGGGGAGGCGCTGACGAAGCTGGGCGCGGCCGGGTAAGGCCGCCACTGCGCCCCGCGCAAACAAAAACGGCACATGCGCAAGCATGTGCCGTTTTGCGTTGGAAGCGGACCGCTCAGACCACGATGGTCTGCGCCTGGCCTTCTTCGCGCTCGCGGATCTCGCCGATCTGCCACACGGTTTCACCAGCTGCCTGCAGATGGCGGATGGCGCGGTCGGCGTCTTCCTTGGCAACGATCACCACCATGCCGATGCCGCAATTGAACACGCGGTGCATTTCGTCGTCGGCCACGTTGCCTTGCGCCTGCAGCCACTGGAACAGCGGCGGCAGGGTCCAGGCGTCGCGCTGCAGCACGGCGGTCACGCCCTGCGCCAGCACGCGCGGCACGTTTTCGGTCAGGCCGCCGCCGGTGATGTGGGCCATGCCCTTGACCGGCAGCGTCTCGATCAGCGACAACAGCGGCTTCACGTAGATGCGGGTGGGCGCCATGATGGCGTCCTGCAGGCGCTGGCCGTGGAAGTCTGCGTTCAGGTCCGGCTTGGCCACTTCGATGATCTTGCGCACCAGCGAGTAGCCGTTGGAGTGCGCGCCAGACGAAGCCAGGCCCAGCACCACGTCGCCCGGCACGATGGTGCTGCCGTCGATGATGCGGCTCTTTTCGACCGCGCCCACCGCGAAGCCGGCCAGGTCGTATTCGCCGTCGGGATACATGCTCGGCATCTCGGCAGTCTCGCCGCCGATCAGCGCGCAGCCGGACAGCTCGCAGCCCTGGGCGATGCCCTGGATCACGGTAGCGGCGGTATCCACGTCCAGCTTGCCGCAGGCAAAGTAGTCGAGGAAGAACAGCGGTTCGGCGCCCTGCACCAGGATGTCGTTGACGCTCATGGCCACCAGGTCCTGGCCCACGGTGTCGTGGCGGTTAAGCTGGAAGGCCAGCTTGAGCTTGGTGCCGACGCCGTCGGTGCCGGACACCAGCACCGGCTCCTTGTACTTCTTGGACAGTTCGAAGAGCGCGCCGAAGCCCCCGATGCCGGCCATCACGCCCTCGCGCATGGTGCGCTTGGCGAACGGCTTGATGCGGTCGACGAGCGCGTCGCCCGCGTCGATATCGACGCCGGCATCGCGGTAGGAAAGGCCTGCCTGGCCGGAAGTGGGGGATGCGCTCATGGGAACCTGCTTTTCCTGGAGTATGAAGTGAGTAATGCGGCGCTCACGACGGCGATTTGCGGCCGCGAGTCCAGTAGAATCGCAATTTTAACGGATACAGGCTTCCGGCTTCCAGTTTCCGGTGTCCCGCGTCATGAAGTGTTGCCCCCAGCCCTTACCGATGAAGATAATTTTGGCAGCCTCCCGCCTTCCCGCCAGCGCCATCCAGGTGGTCAGCGCCGGACTGTCGCGACGCGTTTACCCGATAGCTGACCTTTACCCCAAGTAACCGATAAGCCATGTTTCCCCGCCCCAAGCAGCTTTCGCTTGAACTTGGCAGTCCGCCGCCGTCGACCTTCGAGAATTTTTTCGTGGCCGCAAACCGCGAGCCCGTGCAACGCCTGCACGACCTCGCCGCCGCGGTGGCCCAGGAGCGCGCCGCCGACCGCCTGATCTACCTGTGGGGCGAGGTGGGCTCGGGCCGCACCCATTTGCTGCACGCGGTCTGCGACAGCGGCTACCAGGCCGGCATCAGCTGCCGCTACCTGAGCCCGCATCATGCCTTGTCGGATTTCATCTTCGACCCGAGCTGCCAGCTCTACACCGTGGACGATGTGGAGCTGCTCGACGAAGCGCGCCAGATCGCCGTGTTCTCGCTCTACAACGAGGTCCGGGCCCACGTGCGCACCGCCATCGTGGTGGCCGGCAGCCAGGCGCCGCTGGCCATGCCGGTGCGCGAGGACCTGCGCACCCGGCTGGGCTGGGGCCTGGTCTACCAGCTCGCGCCGCTGTCGGACGAAGACAAGATGACGGCGCTGGTGCAGGCTGCGCGCGAACGCGGCCTGCAGCTTTCGCCGGAAATCCCGCACTGGCTGGTCACGCGCAAATACCGCGACATGCCCAGCCTGATGGCGCTGCTGGACGCGCTGGACACCTATTCGCTGGAGCGCAAGCGCGCCGTCACCCTGCCCCTGCTGCGGGAAATGTTTGCCGAGTTGCGGGAGTGAGCGCGGGCTGCCGGCACGGCGCGCACGGCACTTGGCATGTCCCGTGCTTGTATTCGTTGCCAGCCGGTCACGTTAAAGAAACGGCCACAGTCACGTTAATGTAAAATCGCCGCCCATGAATCTGGCATTGTTCGACCTCGACCACACCTTGCTCCCGACCGACAGCGACCACGAATGGGGCCGCTTCCTGGTGCGCCTGGGCGCTGTCGACGAGGAATCCTACCGCCGCAGGAACGATGAGTTCTACGGCCACTACAAGGCTGGCACCCTGGATATCCAGGCTTTCCTGCGTTTCGCGCTGGCGCCGCTGGCGGCCAACCCGCGCGACCGGCTCGAAGCGTGGCGGGGTCAGTTCATGCGGGAAGTGATCGATCCGGTGATGACGCCGCAGGCGCGGGCGCTGGTCTACAAGCATCTCGACGCCGGCGACCTGTGCGCGGTAGTCACCGCCACCAACAGCTTCGTCACCGCCCCGATCGCGGCGGCCTTTGGCATCAAGCACCTGGTCGCCACCGAGCCGGCCACCGCCAATGGCAAGCCCGACGGCGCCTTCACCGGCGAAGTCGCAGGCACTCCATGCTTCCGCGAGGGCAAGATCGCCCGCGTCGAAGCCTGGCTCAAGAGCATGGGCACCCAATGGGATGCCTTCGAAAACACCACCTTCTACAGCGATTCGGCCAACGACCTGCCGCTACTGGAAAAGGTCAGCGAACCGATCGCCGCCAACCCGGACGATCGCCTGCGTCACCACGCCGCCGCGGCCGGCTGGCGCATCATGGATCTGTTCTGACGTGATCAAGAAGCTAATCAACCGGCTGCTCGGCAAGCCGGGCACCCAGCAGCGCCCCGCCAAACGCCGCGGCGGACGCGCCCATACGCCGAATATCGTTGCGCATGCCGAACACCAGATCGACCAGTCGCTGATCTCGCGCAACGCCATCAAGGTCACCTCCACGCTGCAGCAGGCGGGCTACCAGGCCTTTATCGTCGGCGGCGCGGTGCGCGACCTGTTGCTGGGCATCAAGCCCAAGGACTTCGACGTCGCCACCAACGCCACGCCCGACCAGGTGCAGGCGCTGTTCCGCCGCTCGCGCATCATTGGCCGGCGCTTCCAGATCGTGCACGTGACCTTCTACGGCGGGCGCGATCAGGAGATCATCGAGGTCTCGACCTTCCGCGCTCTGGTGGACGCGGTCGCCAGCGAGACCCTGCCCGAAGGGCGCCGTCTCAAGCGCGCGGAGCTCGATAGCAAGACCCACGCTATCGACGCCTCCGGACGCGTGCTGCGCGACAACGTATGGGGCTCGCAGGCGGAAGACGCGGAACGCCGCGACTTCACCATCAATGCGATGTACTACGATCCGGCCGAGCAGACGGTGTATGACTACCACCACGGCATGGAAGACATCCGCGCGCGCACGCTGCGCATGATCGGCGACCCGGTCACGCGCTACCGCGAAGATCCCATCCGCATGCTGCGCGTGGTGCGTTTCGCCGCCAAGACCGGTTTCACCATCGACGAGGAAACCCGCCAGCCGATCGCCGACCTCGCCTCGCTGATCCATAACGTGCCCAGCGCGCGCCTGTTCGACGAGATGCTCAAGCTGCTGATGTCGGGCCACGCATGGGCCTCGCTGCAGGAGTTGCGCAAGGCCGGCCTGCACCGCGGCCTGCTGCCGCTGCTGGACGTCGCGCTGGAGCAGCCGATGGGCCAGCGCTTCGTGCAGCTGGCGCTGGATAACACCGACCAGCGCGTGCAGGTCGGCAAGCCGGTGTCGCCGGGCTTCCTGTTCGCCGCGCTGCTGTGGCACCACGTGCTGCAGCGCTGGACCACGCTGCGCGAGGAAGGCGAGCACGCCATCGCCGCGCTCAATATCGCGATGGACGATGTGCTGGAGCGCCAGACCGGCCAGCTCGCCATCCAGCGCCGCTTTGTCACCGACATGCGGGACATCTGGGGCATGCAGCCCCGCTTCGAGAAGCGCGTGGGCCGCATGCCGTTCCGCCTGATCGAATCGCCACGCTTCCGCGCCGGGTTCGACTTCCTCTACCTGCGCTGCCAGTCCGGGGAGCAGCCAACCGAGCTGGCGCAGTGGTGGCAGGATTTCCAGGACGCCGATAGCCATGGCCGCGAGGACCTGATCGATGCCGTGCGCCCGGTGCGCGGTGGTGGCAGGCAAGGCGGCGGCGGCAGCGAGGGCGGCGAGCCGGCCGACGATGGCGAAGGCGGCGCTCCGGCGCGCAAGAAGCGCCGCAGGCGCAGTCCGCGGAAATCGGATACAGTTTCTTCGCGGAGTGATTTGGACGCGAGCCCGGATTCCGGCTCCACTGCAGACCGGAAAGCCGGCAAGGTACGCGTCCAGCCGGAGGAATCGTAATGACACTTGCCTTTATCGGCATCGGAGCCAACCTGGGCGACGCCCGGCAAGCCCTGAAAGATGCCATCGTATGCCTGGCGCAGCAGGTCGGCATCACGGTGATGGCGAGATCATCGCTCTATCGCACGGCTCCGGTCGATGCGACGGGCGGCGACTATTACAACGCGGTGGTCAAGGTGGAAACCTCGTTCACCGCTGCGCAGCTGCTGCGTATCTGCCACCACATCGAGGACCAGTTCGGGCGCGAACGGCCATTCCGCAACGCGCCGCGCACCCTCGACCTGGACCTGCTGGTGTTCGGCGACGAGATCCACCAGGACGAAAAGCTCGTGGTGCCGCATCCGCGCGTGGCCGAACGCGCCTTCACGCTGGTGCCCCTGCTCGAACTGGATGCCGGCCTGGTCATCCCGGGACTTGGCCCCGCGGCGGATTACCTGGCCGCGGTCAGCGGGCAGCGTGTCGAGAAAGTCTCGTTCTGCCAATGCACGCGGCAGCGGGATGCGCGCGACGCTTCCTGATGCCATGACCGGCCCAGGCCAGCCGTCCCCGCTTCATCCGCCCTCTTAGCCTGGCATCAGCCGACCGGACCCGCCCATGCTCGAACACCTGCGCCGCATTGTGGTGGAAGGCCCCATCGGGGCCGGCAAGACCGCGCTCGCGCAACGCCTGGCGCAAACCCTGCGCACCGGCGAGCTGCTCGACGCCGCACGCGAAAACCCCTTCCTCGAACGCTATTACCGCGAGCCCGCGCGTTACGCGCTGCCGCTGCAGCTTTCGCTGATGAACCAGCGCGCGCAGCAGCTCCAAACCTGGCAGGCGGCATTGCTGGCGGGACAGCGCATGGTGGCGGATTTCCTCTACACCAGGAGCCGTCTCTACGCCGGCCTGACCTTGCCCGAGGACGAACTGGCGCTGTACGACGCCCTTGCCGCGCGCCTGCCGGCCCAGGGCCAGCGCGTGGACCTGGTCATCGTGCTGCAGGCCTCGCCCGCCCTGCTGCGCGAGCGGATCGCGCGCCGCAACGCGCCCGGCGAGTCCAGCATCGACGAAGCCTACCTGGAGCGCCTGTCCGACGCCTACGGCGAGCTGTTCCATCGCTACGACGAAGCGCCGGTGATGATCGTCGACACGGCCCACTTCAGCCCGGTAGACAACGACGCCGATTTCCGTACACTACTGTCGCGCATCGAAAACATGCGTGGCCGCAAGGCCTTTCTCAATCTCGCTGCGCCCTGACAGGTTCCCGCCTGCCAGCCTTAACCATAACGACAACAGTCGCTGCCGCGAAGCCAGCGCCCGTCCAGATCGGGCCGCATACCTCGCTGCGAAGCAAACTGAAGGGGGCAAAAGCCTTGCCGCAAGGATGCAGATGCGCTGATGCACTGAGCTTGGATGCACTGCGGCATTGCGGCCGGCCCGACTCCCGTCTCTCTACCGGCCCAACGTCATGAGTTACCTCCTCGACCCCTCCCGCAAGACTGTCACCATCCCCAGGCTGCAAGCCATGCGCGCCGCCGGCGAAAAAATCGCCATGCTGACCGCGTACGACTCCAGCTTCGCCGCGCTGCTCGACTACTGCGGGGTCGAGGTGCTGCTGGTCGGCGACTCCCTCGGCAATGTCATGCAAGGCCAGCAGACCACGCTGCCCGTGACGCTGGAGCACGTGGTCTATCACACCGAATGCGTGGCGCGCGGCAACCAGAGCGCCCTGCTGGTGGCAGACCTGCCGTTCGGCACCTACCCCACCCCGGAAGCCACCTACGCCAGCGCCGTGGCGCTGATGCGGGCCGGCGCGCACATGGTCAAGCTGGAGGGCGGCGACTGGCTCGTGCCCACCGTCAAGTTCCTGGTCGAGCGCAGCATCCCGGTGTGCGCCCACATCGGCCTGACGCCGCAATCGGTGCACGCGCTGGGCGGCTTCAAGGTACAAGGCAAGACCGACGAGAGCGCCGCGCAGCTCAAGCGCGATGCGCTCGCGCTGCAGGCAGCGGGCGCCCAGCTGATCGTGATGGAAGCGGTGCCGGCAACGGTGGCTGGCGTAGTCACCGGCTTGCTGACCATCCCGACCATCGGCATCGGCGCCGGCGCGGATTGCTCGGGCCAGGTGCTGGTACTGCAGGACATGATCAACGTCTACCCAGGGCGCAAGGCCAAGTTCGTACGCAATTTCATGGATGGCGCCAGCTCGATCGAGGCTGCGGTACGTGCCTATGTGGCGGCCGTGAAGGACGGCAGCTTCCCCGCCGTCGAGCACACCTTCTCGGCCTGACCGGCCGGCTCCGGACATGGAGATCGGTGCCGCCACCGCTACGGCCTTCCATCTGCTGGCCAGCGGCGACGGCGCCTTGTGGTTCATCGTCTGGACCTCGCTGGTGGTGGCCGTGCTGGGGCTGGCGCTCGCCACCGTGCCCGCCATCGGCGCGGCCTACCTGATCGCCACCCACGATTTTCCCGGCCGCCGGGTAGTCGTGGTGGTGGCGCAGGCCTTCCTTTCCTTCCCGACCGTGCTGGTCGGGCTGATCCTGTATCTGCTGTTCACCCGCCAGGGACCGCTGGGCGATTTTTCATTGTTGTTCACCCGTAGCGGCATGGTCTTCGGGCAGGCGGTGATCGGCTTCCCGGTGGTGCTGGCCTTTGCCCTGTCCACCCTGCAGGGGGCGGACGCGCGCCTGCGTGAAACGGCGTGGGTGCTGGGCGCTGGCCGCTGGCGGACCTTCTTCACGGTGCTGCGCGAGCTGCGCTTTGGCCTGATGGCAGCGCTGGTGGCCGGATTTGGGCGGGTCATTGCCGAAGTCGGCTCCGCGCTGATGATCGGCGGCAATATCGAAGGCGCTACCCGAACCATCACCACCGCCATCGCGCTGGAAACCAGCAAAGGCGAATTTGCCCAGGGCATCGCGCTGGGCATCGTACTGGTGGCGCTGGCACTGCTGGTGAATGTGATGCTGGCGTGGCTGCAAGGCGCGGGAGGATTTCGCCGATGAGCACGCTGCCCGCACGCCAGACTCCCGACGGACGCGCGCTGCCTCCCGCGCAATTGCCCCCGGTGCTGACCGTGCGCGGCCTGCGGCGGCAGGTCGGCGCGCGGCGTCTGTTCGACATCGGTGAACTGGCCTTTCCCCGCGCCGCCGCCGTGGTGCTGACCGGTGTCAACGGCGCCGGCAAGACCACGCTGCTGCGCATGGTGGCGGGACTGGAGCGCGCGCCCGGTGCCACAGTGTCCTGGACCGATGCGAACGGCCAGCCGCACGAGGCGGCGCTCGATCCACTGCCGGCGGCGCTGCGGCAGCGCATCGCCTATCTCCACCAGCATCCCTACCTGTTTCGCACCTCGGTACGGGAGAATATTGCCTACGGCCTGAAAACCCGCGGCCTGGACGCCGACGAGATCCGGCGGCGCGTGGGGGCTGCGCTGGGCTGGGCCGGCATTGCGCATGTGCAGGACACCGCGCCCGAACGCCTGTCCGGCGGCGAGATACAGCGCGTGGCGCTGGCACGCGCCAAAGTGCTCGAGCCCGACTTGCTGCTGCTGGACGAACCCACCGCCAGCCTGGACGGCCACGCGCGCGAACAGGTGATCGCACTGGTGCGCGAACTGGCCGCCGAGGGTCGCACCGTGGTGATGATCTGCCACGACCGCGACCTGATCAACCTGCCAGGCGTGGTGCGCTGGAAGCTCACCGACGGACGCCTGGATACGCGCCATCGCTGAGCGGCCGGGTCAGTCCTCCGGGCGCAATATCGCCGGCAATACCGCGGGCAATACCCCGCGCAGCGAGTTGGCCAGCGCCAGCGCTTCGGCGCGGCGCAGCATGGCCCGCGTGATCACTGCCTCGCTCACCGGTCCGCCCAGGTAGCGCGCACCGTCGGCCAGCACCGCCGCGCGCATCACGCCGGGCAGGATGTCCGCGGTCAACGGCGGCGTCAGCCACGCCCCGTCCACTTTGACGAACACCGAACTGCGGCCACCCTCAAGCAGTTCGTCGCGGACGTTGAAGAACAGGCTGTCGAAGGCGCCTGCGCGCTCAGCGGACTGCCAGCCCCCATCGTAGACGGCGCGCGCGCTGGTCTTGTGGCGGCGTAGCGGATCAGCGCATGCCAACGCCTGCGGCGCCAGCGTGACCAGCACCGGGACGGCGCCCAGTGGCGCCAGCCGGCCGTGGGCGATGGCGAAACCGCCGGCCTTGTCCAGCGCCAGGCGCAAGCGCCAGGTACCGGCGCCGAGATCCGTCACGGCACCCTGCACGGCCGCCAGCGCGCGATCCCTCTCGAAGCGAAAGCCCAGGCAACCGGCGGAAGCGGCCAGCCGTGCCAGATGATGGGCCAGGCGCTGGCATTGCCCATCCTCCACCCGCATGGTCTCGAACAAGGTAAAGCCCGGATCGTGCGCGGTCAGGAAGCGGGCCTTCCAGCCACATTCGGCATATTCTCCCGCGGCGTCGCTGTCGTGCACGATGCCGCCGCCGACGCCCATCTCGCCCGCGCGCAGGCCATCCGCGCCCGTCGCGCCCAGCACCAGCGTGCGGATCGCCACC
The DNA here is from genome assembly GCF_000611145.1 of Cupriavidus sp. SK-3. Classification (NCBI taxonomy): domain Bacteria; kingdom Pseudomonadati; phylum Pseudomonadota; class Betaproteobacteria; order Burkholderiales; family Burkholderiaceae; genus Cupriavidus; species Cupriavidus sp. SK-3. The sequence continues at coordinate 100,749 of NZ_JFJV02000185.1, forward strand.
GACAGCGCGAAGGCGCCGGGCCACCCATCGGCCTGTTCGCCGCCGGGCGCATCGATCCAGCCCAGGGAGCCCGTATAGAGGCCGCGCGGTGCCTGCTCCAGTTCACCGATGATCTGCATGGTGCGCCGCTTGGGCGCACCGGTGATGGAGCCGCAGGGAAACAGCGCGCGCAGCAGGTCGGCCAGGCTGGTGCCGGGACGCGCGGCGGCGGTGACGGTGGAGGTCATCTGCAGCACCTGGCCGAACGGCTGCACCGCGAAGCGGTCCGGCACGGCCACCGTGCCGGGCACGGCGACGCGGCCGAGATCGTTGCGCAGCAGGTCGACGATCATCACGTTCTCGGCGCGGTTCTTCGGGTCCGCCGCCAGCGCTGCGGCGGCCTCGGCATCGCGCGCGCTGTCGCCGGTACGCGGGGCGGTGCCTTTCATCGGGCACGCCAGCAACCGGCCTTGCCCGTCATGCCGGACAAACAGCTCGGGCGACAGCGACAACACCCAGCCATCGCCCGGCAGCCGCGCCAGCGCGGCATAGGGCACCGGCTGAGCGGCGCGCAGCGCCGCATACAGCGCCAGCGGGTCGCCGAAAGCGGCAAAGCGCAGCCGCTGCGTGAAATTGACCTGGTAGGTATCGCCAGCCTCGATCCACTGGTGGATCCGGGCAATGGCCGCGTGGAAAGCCGCTTCCGGCGTGTCGGCTGTGACGTCCATCACGCCGGCCGGTTCGCCCGAGGACGGCGCCAGCCACCGCGCGACCTCCCGCGTGTCCAGCCGCCGCATCTGCCGGAACCACAGCAGGCGCAGCGCGCCGTCATGGAAAGGCAGCGCGCGGTCGACATGGACCGGCACGCCGACCAGCGGGCCGCCGAATTCGTAAGGGGCGAACAGCGTGGCATGCCAGCCCTGGCGCCAGCCTTCTGCCAGCATGGCGTCGAGCGTGCCGAGCGCAGCGGCATCGGGCAGCGCGTCTTCACGGGCGAAGCCGGTGTACAGGCGCGAAGATGCCTCGCCGGGGGCGGCGGTGGCGTCGTCGAGCAGGACGAAGGGCTCGGCGGCGCCGACCGGGCCGGATTCGGGCGTTTGCGGGAAGGGAGAGGAGGAAGACAAGCGGGTCAGGGAGACAGCCACGGTAAATCACCAGCGTAAATTGAGGTCGCCATAAAGCGGGCGACATCGCATTATCGCGCGCCCGCCCTCTCCCCGGCCTCTCTCCCACAAGTGAGAGGGGAGCAAACCTGAGGCACTGAACGAAGCCGGCAGGATGCGCCAAAACCGTTCGGAATGACGACGGCTGTCGCTCCCTCTCCCCTCAGGGGGAGAGGGTTGGGGAGAGGGGTGGCTTAGCCAGGAGCCAATTGAATCGAAGCCAACGGTTTTATCGCCCCAAAACAAAAAAGCCGGCCACGCATCAACGCGTGGCCGGCCGCATGCCGTCGCCGGATCAGCTGAAGAAGCTCTTCACCTTATCCAGCCAGGATTGCTCCTGCGGGCTGTGGCGCGAGCCGCCTTCGTGCACCGAGCGGTCGAACTGGCGCAGGATGTCCTTCTGCGCCTCGGTCAGCTTGACCGGCGTCTCCACGTTCACATGCACGTAGAGGTCGCCCGGATAGCCCGAACGCACGCCCTTGATGCCCTTGCCGCGCAGGCGGAACGTCTTGCCGGGCTGGGTGCCTTCGGGCACCGGGAAGCTGGCCTTGCCGCCCAGCGTGGGCACTTCCAGGTCGCCGCCCAGCGCCGCGGTGGCGAAGGAGATCGGCATCTGGCAGTGCAGGTCGTCGCCGTCGCGCTCGAACACCGAGTGTTGCTTGATGTGGACTTCCACATACAAATCGCCCGGGGGCCCACCGTTGATGCCCGGCTCGCCGTTGCCCGTGGAGCGGATGCGCATGCCCTCGTCGATGCCAGCCGGGATCTTCACTTCCAGCGTCTTCTGCGACTTCAGCTTGCCCTGGCCGTGGCACTTGGTGCAAGGCTTGGGAATATGCTTGCCGGTACCGTGGCACTTGGGGCAAGTCTGCTGCATCGAGAAGAAACCCTGCGACACGCGTACCTGGCCCGCGCCATGGCAGGTCGGGCAGGTTTCGACGTTGGTGCCGGGTTCGGCGCCATTGCCATGGCAATGCTCGCACTCGTCCCAGTGCGGTACGCGGATCTGCGCGTCGTGGCCGTGGGCAGCCTGCTCCAGCGAGATCTCCATGCTGTAGCGCAGGTCGGCGCCGCGGTACACCTGCGGCCCTCCGCCCCGGCGTCCGCCGGCCTGGCCCTGCTGGCCGAAGATATCGCCGAAGATATCGCCGAAAGCTTCGGCGAAACCGCCATAGGCCTGGCCGCCACCACCGAAACCGCCCGCCATGTTGGGGTCGACGCCGGCATGGCCGTACTGGTCGTAGGCTGCCTTTTTCTCGGGATCGGAGAGCATCTCGTAGGCCTCTTTGACCTCCTTGAATTTCTCTTCGGAATCCTTGCTGTCCGGATTGCGGTCCGGGTGGTGCTTCATCGCCAGCTTGCGATACGCCTTCTTGATGTCGTCGTCGCTGGCGTTCTTGCCCACCCCGAGCACTTCGTAAAAGTCACGTTTTGCCATGGTGGCTGCTTACCTGATTGGCCCGGAAGCGCGTGCAAAACCCGCCCGAGCAAAATAGCAAAAAAGCCGAGCGAGGCATTCGACGGCGGTAACCCGCTTGGTCCAATGTCCGTCGCCCGGCGTCGGGATGGGGGCTGGCGCAGCTTGTGTGCCGCGCCCCCGCCCCGCTCTTCCATTACTTCTTGTCGTTGACTTCCTTGAATTCGGCGTCCACGACGTTGTCGTCCTGCGGCTGGGCATGTTGCTGCTGGCCCGCGCCGGCAGCACCGGCACCGGCCGCACCCGCCGCACCGGCGTCGCCGGCCTTGGCTTGCATGTCGGCGTAGACACGCTCGCCCAGCTTCTGGCTGGCGTCGGACAGCGCGCTGACCTTGGCATCGATCTCGGCCTTGTCGCCACCGCGTGCGGCGTCTTCCAGTTCCTTGATCGCGGCTTCGATCTTTTCCTTCTCGCCCGCTTCCAGCTTGTCGCCGTATTCGGTGACAGCCTTCTTGGTCGAGTGGATCAGCGCATCGGCCTGGTTGCGGGCGTCAGCCAGCTCGCGGGCCTTCTTGTCTTCCTCGGCGTTGGCCTCGGCGTCCTTCACCATGCGCTGGATCTCGTCTTCCGACAGGCCCGAGTTCGCCTTGATGGTGATGCGGTTTTCCTTGCCGGTCGCCTTGTCCTTGGCGCCCACGTGCAGGATGCCGTTGGCGTCGATGTCGAACGAGACTTCGATCTGCGGCAGGCCGCGCGGTGCCGGGGCAATGCCTTCGAGGTTGAACTCGCCCAGCAGCTTGTTGCCGGTCGCCATCTCGCGCTCGCCCTGGAACACCTTGATGGTCACGGCCGGCTGGTTGTCGTCGGCGGTCGAGAACACCTGCGCATGCTTGGTCGGGATGGTGGTGTTCTTGGTGATCATCTTGGTCATCACGCCACCCAGGGTTTCGATACCCAGCGACAGCGGCGTCACGTCCAGCAGCAGCACGTCCTTGCGGTCGCCCGACAGCACCGAACCCTGGATCGCGGCGCCAACGGCCACGGCTTCGTCCGGGTTCACGTCCTTGCGCGCTTCCTTGCCGAAGAACTCCTTGACCTGTTCCTGCACCTTGGGCATGCGGGTCATGCCGCCGACCAGGATCACGTCGTCGATCTCGCTGACCTTGACGCCGGCATCCTTGATGGCGATGCGGCACGGCTCGATGGTGCGGGTGATCAGTTCCTCGACCAGCGACTCCAGCTTGGCGCGGGTCATCTTCAGGTTCAAGTGCTTCGGACCGGAGGCATCCGCCGTGATGTACGGCAGGTTGATTTCGGTCTGCTGCGAGCTCGACAGTTCGATCTTGGCCTTTTCAGCGGCTTCCTTCAGGCGCTGCAGCGCGAGCACGTCCTTGGACAGGTCGACGCCCTGATCCTTCTTGAACTCACCGATGATGTAGTCGATGATGCGCTGGTCGAAGTCTTCGCCGCCCAGGAAGGTGTCGCCATTGGTCGACAGCACTTCGAACTGCTTCTCGCCGTCAACGTCGGCGATCTCGATGATCGAGATGTCGAACGTGCCGCCACCCAGGTCATACACGGCGATCTTGCGGTCGCCCTTTTCGTTCTTGTCCAGGCCGAAGGCCAGCGCGGCCGCGGTCGGCTCGTTGATGATGCGCTTGACGTCCAGACCGGCGATGCGGCCAGCATCCTTGGTGGCCTGGCGCTGCGAGTCGTTGAAGTAAGCCGGCACGGTGATCACGGCTTCGGTCACCGGCTCGCCGAGGTAGTCTTCGGCGGTCTTCTTCATCTTGCGCAGCACTTCGGCGGACACCTGCGGCGGCGCCAGCTTCTGGTCGCGCACCGATACCCATGCGTCGCCGTTGTCGGCCTTGACGATGGAGTACGGCATCAGGCCGATATCCTTCTGCACTTCCTTTTCTTCGAACTTGCGGCCGATCAGGCGCTTCACCGCGTACAGGGTGTTGCGCGGATTGGTGACCGCCTGGCGCTTGGCAGGCGCGCCGACCAGGATCTCGCCGTCTTCCATGTAGGCGATGATCGACGGGGTGGTACGCGTGCCTTCGGCATTTTCGATCACCTTGGGCGTATTGCCTTCCATGATCGCGACGCAGCTATTGGTGGTACCGAGGTCGATACCGATGATCTTACCCATTATTCTCTCCTCTTGAGCCCCGCTATCCGCGGGGACTGCAATTCATCCTGAGGCCGAAATGTGGCCGTCCGGGGCCATTTCAAGGGCCGGGCACGCAAATCCGACTAAATTTCTCGACTTCTCCCTCTGGCCAGCGGCAGCCCGACCGGCCAAGTTGAGGGGCGTTGCGGGACGTTGCGCGACGGCCCGGCCTTTTGTGCTTCTTGAGTCACCACAAATCGAGGCTACCTTGATGGCTAGCGGCCCCGCTGCCACAAGACATCGCTGCCCCCGCCCGCCCGGTTGAGCACGCGCGCCAGCACGAACAACAGGTCGGAGAGCCGGTTCAGGTACTGGCGCGGCGCCTCGTTCAGCGCCTCGTGCGCGCCCAGCGCCACCAGCGCCCGCTCGGCACGCCGGCAAACCGTGCGGCATACGTGCGCCACCGCCGCGGCGCGGCTGCCGCCAGGCAGGATGAATTCGGCCAGGCGCGGCAGGCTGGCGTTGTAGTGGGCCAGCCATTCGTCGAGCTGCAGCACCTGCCCGGGCTTGACCAGCTCATAGCCGGGGATGGACAGCTCGCCGCCGAGATCAAACAGGTCGTGCTGGATATGCAGCAAGGCCGAGCGGACGTCTTCGGGCAGCGCCTCGGTGAGCAGCACGCCGAGATTCGAATTGAGCTCGTCGACATCGCCGATGGCGGCGATGCGCAGGCTGTCCTTGCTGGTACGGCTGCCGTCGCCGAGCCCGGTGGTGCCGGCGTCTCCGGTGCGGGTGGCGATCTTGGTCAGGCGGTTGCCCATGTGGGTCTCCGGCGTTGGCGAATCTTGCATTATGGCGCGCTTCTGGCCGCCGGCGGGAGAACCGGCGACACCGCTCAAGTGGCCGTTGCGGCGCCCCGGCAACGAGCCAGGCCGGGGGCGGCGTAGAATAACGGGATTCGCTTGAAACGCTACCGGGTGCAAGCGCAGGCACCGTTCCGTGCGGCTACGAAAAGGCCGCCGCCGCACGGCATGCAGCCACTTCAGCCCCGCCGGAGACGCCATGAACCATCCCCTTCCCCACGCCGCGCTGGTGCGCCAACCCCTGCCCGCCGCCGTGCGCGAGGCCCTGCAGGCCCGCTTCGGCGAACGCTTCTCCACCTCGCCCGGCGTGTGCGACCACCACGGGCGCGATGAGTCGCCCTTCCCGCCGGCGGCGCCGGACGGCGTGGTGTTCGCCCATACCACCGAGGAAGTGGCCGAGGTGGCCCGCCTGTGCAACGCGCACCGCGTGCCGCTGATCGCCTACGGCGCCGGCTCCTCGCTCGAAGGCCACCTGCTGGCGGTGGCGGGCGGCATCAGCCTGGACCTGTCGCAGATGAACCGGGTGCTGTCGGTACAGGCCGAGGACCTCAACGTGACGGTGCAACCGGGCGTGACCCGCAAGCAGCTCAATCAGGAAATCAAGGACAGCGGCCTGTTTTTCCCGATCGACCCCGGCGCCGATGCCTCGCTGGGCGGCATGTGCGCCACGCGCGCCTCGGGGACCAATGCGGTGCGCTACGGCACCATGCGCGAGAACGTGCTGGCGCTGACCGTGGTGACCGCCGACGGCCGCATCATCAAGACCGGCACCCATGCGCGCAAATCTTCGGCCGGCTACGACCTGACGCGCCTGATGATCGGCAGCGAAGGCACCCTGGGCATCATTACCGAAGTGACGGTGCGGCTGTATCCGCAGCCCGAAGCCATCTCGGCCGCCATCTGCGCCTTTCCCAGCATGGGCAGCGCGGTGCAGGCGACCATCGACACCATCCAGCTGGGCGTGCCCGTGGCGCGCGTGGAATTCGTCGACGCGCTGGCCATCCGCGCCATCAACCGGCACGACAACCTGTCCATGCCGGAGATGCCGCACCTGTTCTTCGAATTCCACGGCACCGAGGCCGGCGTCAAGGAACAGGCCGAGACCGTGCAGCAGATTGCCGCCGAGCACGGCGGCCAGGGCTTCGAGTGGGCCACGCGGCCGGAAGACCGCAGCCGCCTGTGGAACGCGCGCCATACCGCCTACTTCGCCATGCTGCAGCTCAAGCCAGGCTGCAGGGCGGTGACCACCGACGTCTGCGTGCCGATCTCCCGGCTGGCCGATTGCGTGACCGAGACCGAGCGCGACCTGAACGCATCCAGCCTGCCCTGCCCCATCGTGGGCCATGTGGGCGACGGCAATTTCCACGTGGCGATCCTGACCGATCCCGAAAAGCCCGAGGAGCTGGCCGAAGCCGAGACCATCAACCGGCGCATCGTGGAGCGCGCGCTGGCGATGGGCGGCACCTGCACGGGCGAGCATGGCGTGGGCCTGCACAAGATGGATTTCCTGGTCAGCGAGCATGGCGAGGACGCGCTGGACCTGATGCGCGCCATCAAGAACGCGCTCGATCCCAACCACATCCTCAACCCGGGCAAGATCTTCCGCCCGGTGCGCTGAGGACCGGCGCGGCATGGCATCCGTGTTCAACCGCGTTCCGCCGCTGCACCTGCTGATCGCGTTCGAGGCCGCCGCCCGGCTGGGCAGCTTCGCGCGCGCGGCCGAGGAACTGTCGGTTACGCCCAGCGCGGTATCGCACCGGATCAAGAACCTCGAGGAATTGTGGGCCGAGGATCTGTTCGTGCGCTCCAATGCCGCGCTGCGGCTGACCGCGTCGGGCACGCGCTACCTGCGCAATGTGCAGGACGCCCTCAAGTCGCTCAACGAACTGGCCCGCCCGGAGTACAACAAGCAGCGCACCCGGCTGCGCGTGGCGATCCCGCCCACCTTCGGCCGCCAGCACCTGGTGCCGCGCCTGCCCGAGTTCACGGCGCTGTACCCGCATATCGACACTGAGTTGCACCTGGCCATTCCGTTCCTCGACGTGAAGGCGGAAGACACCGATGTGGAAATCCGCTATGGCACCGGACGCTATCCCGACCTGAAAACCACCAAGCTGCTGGTCGAGCCTGTGTTCCCGGCATGCGGGCGCGAGTACTACGAGCGCATCGATGGCCGCGCCATCACCAGGCCCGAGCACCTGCACAACCTGGTGCTGCTGCGCAGCCCGCTGGAGCCGTGGAAGCCCTGGTTCGAAACCGCCGGACTGGACTGGCCCGAGCCGCAGACCGGCCCGCAGTTCAACGATATCGGCCTGATGCTGGAGGCCATCGCTTCCAACCAGGGCGTGGCCCTGGTGCGCCAGCGCATGGCCCGGCACTGGCTTTCGCTGGGCCAGATGGTGCGGCTGCTGGATATCGAGTCAGTGTCGCCGCACGGCTACTACATCGTCGAGCGCGAACAGGCGCCGCTCAAGCCGGAGGCTAGGTACTTCGTCGAGTGGCTGCTGGGCCTGGACTGGTAGCGCCCGAACTGCAACAGAAACCAACAGAAACCAAATAAGACGGAAACCCGGATGAAAGAGGATCCTCGCCCATGCTCGCCCTGAAGTTGCTGCTGGTGCCCGCCTTCATCGCCTGCATCTCCGTGGCGGGCAAGCGCTGGGGACCGGCCGTGGCCGGCTGGCTGGCCGGCCTGCCCGTGGTGGTTGGCCCGATTCTTTTCCTGCTGGCGCTGGAACGCGGTGCGCCTTTCGCCGCTGCGGCGGCCACCAGCGCCCTTTGCGCGGTATTCGCCTCGGTTGCGTTCAGCCTCGCCTATGCCTGGAGTTGCCGCCGGCACGGCTGGCCGCTGGCGCTGGCGGCGGCGCTGGCTGCCTGGCTTGCCGCCGTGGCACTGCTTGGCTGGCGGCCCTTCTCACCGTTCGCTGCGCTGGCGCTGGCGCTGGCCACGCTGTTCATTTGCCCATCCCTCTTCCCGCCGCCGGGTGCCGCCGCCCGCGCTGCGGGCATATCGCGCACAGGTCTGCTGGTCCGCATGCTGGCCGGCGCCGGCCTTACGCTCGCGGTGACGACCTTGTCCGCATCGATCGGATCCACGTGGAGCGGACTGCTGGCGCTCTTTCCAGTCCTTGGCATCGTGCTCTCGGTGTTCTCGCACCGGGCGGCCGGCCCGGACTTTGTTGTCGCGTTGCTGACGTCGATGGCCGGCGGATTGTTTTCCCTTGTCGCCTTTTGCTTCACCCTGGCCGTGCTGTTGCCGCGATGCACCATCGCCATCGCCTTTGCCACAGCCGTCCTCGCGACCGCCGCGACCCAATGGGCCGTGAAAGCGGCCGGGGACAGACGTACCAGGAAACAGCCCGGGATTGCCGGACAGGAGACCGCATGATGCCCACGCAGATCCGCCTGCTTACCCCCGCCGATGCCGGAGCTTTCCAGGCGCTGCGCCTGGAAAGCCTGCTGGAGGCGCCCACCGCCTTCGGCTCCAGAGCGCGAATTGCCACTGGCCACCATCGCCGGACGGCTGGCGGCGACGCCCGGAAAGGCCGTGATCGGCGCCTTCGAGCACGGCGATGGGGCCGCCGCGCTGGCCGGCGTGGTCGGCGTCATGCGCGAGGACAAGGTCAAGCAGCGCCACAAGGCCTTTGTCTGGGGCATGTATGTGGCGCCGGCCTATCGCGGCCGGCGCCTTGGCCGGCAGCTGATGGCGCAGGCACTGGCCGTTGCCGCCGCCATGCCGGACCTGCGCCAGGTCACGCTGAGCGTCACCGCCGCCAACGCACCCGCGATCGCGCTCTACGAATCGATGGGCTTCCGGCGCTACGGCGTCGAGCCCCAGGCGCTCTATGTGGCACCGGATTATCACGACAATCTGGAAATGGTGCACATGCTGGCGCCGCGCTGATGGCGCGCCGACAAAAAAGAGCCCCATTGCCGCCTTGCACCGCGCCGGTGCTAAGCTGGACTTGAACCGGTCCGGCCACCGCGCCACGCCCCGCATGGCACGCTCCGGCCCAACGCTGTCATGAGCGATTTTGATCAGCCTGCCATGCGGAATTCACGTCGCCACGAGGTTTCGCAGCCACCAGGCTGCGCTATAGTCCTTGCTCCCCACCCGCTTGCGCCCTGCCATGGCGGACGCCCGCGGCCATTACAGGAGTTGCCATGAACGCCCCGCACGAAGTCTCCCTGGTCGCCGACGACGCGCGCCGCAACGCGCTGCTCGAAGGCCTGGCGAAAATCCTGCCCGATGCGGCCCTGTTGTGGAAGCCCGAAGACACCGTGCCCTACGAGTGCGACGGCCTGGCGGCCTACCGCCAGATCCCGCTGGCCGTGGCACTGCCCGATAACGAGGAACAGGTCTGCGCGATCCTGCGCCTGTGCCACTCGCTGCAGGTGCCGGTGGTGCCGCGCGGCGCCGGCACCAGCCTTTCGGGCGGGGCCATGCCGATCGCCACCGGCCTGGTGCTGTCGCTGGCCAAGTTCAAGCGCATCGTCACCGTGGATGCACGCTCGCGCACGGCCGTGGTCCAGCCCGGCGTGCGCAATCTCGCCATCTCCGAGGCCGCCGCGCAGTACAACCTGTACTACGCGCCCGACCCCTCGTCCCAGATTGCCTGCACCATCGGCGGCAACGTCAGCGAGAACTCGGGCGGCGTGCATTGCCTCAAGTACGGCCTGACGGTACACAACGTGCTGCGCGTGCGCGCCGTGACGATGGAGGGCGAAGTGGTGGAATTCGGCTCCGAAGCGCCCGACGCGCCGGGGCTGGACCTGCTGGCCGCCGTGATCGGCTCCGAAGGCATGCTGGCGGTGGTGACCGAAGTGACCGTCAAGCTGATCCCCAAGCCGCAACTGGCACAGGTGATCATGGCCAGCTTTGATGACGTGGCCAAGGGCGGCAACGCGGTGGCCGACGTGATCGGCGCCGGCATCATCCCCGCCGGGCTGGAAATGATGGACAAGCCCGCTACCGCCGCGGTCGAGGAATTCGTGCGCGCCGGCTATGACCTCGACGCCGCCGCCATCCTGCTGTGCGAATCCGACGGTACGCCGGAAGAAGTGGCCGAGGAAGTGGAACGCATGAGCGAGGTGCTGCGCGCCTCAGGCGCCAGCCGCATCCAGGTGTCGCAGAGCGAGGCCGAGCGGCTGCGCTTCTGGAGCGGGCGCAAGAACGCCTTCCCCGCGGCCGGGCGCATCTCGCCGGATTACTACTGCATGGACGGCACCATCCCGCGCAAGCATATCGGCACGCTGCTCAAGCGCATCGAGGAGATGGAGCGCAAGTACGGCCTGCGCTGCATGAACGTGTTCCATGCCGGCGACGGCAATATGCATCCGCTGATCCTCTTCGATGGCGCCGACCAGGACGAATGGCACCGCGCCGAGCTGTTCGGCTCCGACATTCTGGAGAGCTGCGTGGAACTGGGCGGCACCGTCACCGGCGAGCATGGCGTGGGCGTGGAGAAGCTCAACTCCATGTGCGTGCAGTTCTCGCCGGAGGAGCGCGAGCTGTTCTTCGGCGTCAAGGCCGCCTTCGACCCGGCGCGGCTACTCAATCCCGACAAGGCCATCCCCACGCTGGCGCGCTGCGCCGAGTACGGCCGCATGCATGTGAAACGCGGGCTGCTGCCGCACCCCGAACTGCCACGCTTCTGACCATGCCAGGTCAAAACGCCACGCAGCGCGCCCACAGCAGCGCGCAGACCCGCCAGCGCCTGGGCAAGCCCGAATCGGGCTGGCGCGAGCGCTGGTACACCATCATTTTCGAAGCTGACACGCGCTACGGCCGCCTGTTTGATATCACCCTGCTGGTGGCCATCGTCGCCAGCGTGCTGATCGTCATGTTCGACAGCCTGCCGGCAATCAGCCTGCGGCTGGGCCGGATTTTCACCGTGCTGGAATGGCTGTTCACGCTGCTGTTCACCACCGAGTACGTAATGCGCATCCTGGTGGTGCGGCGTCCCCTGCGCTATGTGTTCAGCTTCTTCGGCGTGGTCGACTTCCTGTCGATCATCCCGACCTGGCTCGCCTTCTTCGTGCCGGAGCTGGCCTTCCTGATCGATGTGCGCCTGCTGCGGCTGCTGCGCGTATTCCGGATTCTCAAGCTGACGGTGTATTTCGAAGAAGCGCAGATCCTGTATAGCGCGCTGGCCAACAGCCGGCGCAAGATCTTCGTCTTCCTCGGCACCGTGTTCATCATCACCGTGATCCTTGGCACGGTGATGTACGTGGTAGAAGGCCCGCAGCATGGCTTCACCAGCATCCCCGTGAGCATGTACTGGGCGGTGGTGACGCTGACCACCACGGGTTTCGGCGACATGGTGCCCAAGACCCCGCTGGGCCAGTTCATCACCTCGCTGACCATCCTGCTGGGCTACGGCATCATCGCCTTCCCGACCGGCATCGTCGGCGCGGAACTGGCCGCGAACATCATGAAGCGGCAGCTGACAACGCGCACCTGCAACCATTGCCTGACCGAAGGGCACGATCCCGACGCCGCCTACTGCAAGCACTGCGGCAGTGCATTGCCGCATTACCGGAACGAGAGCGAGCACGCGCAGATCGCGCCCGGCGCATCGCCGGACCGCCCGTCGTCCTCCGCCTGATCTCATTCACGCCAACCCCAGCCAGCCACCATGCCAGCCGACCTGCAAGCCACCCTCACCGCATTTCGCGACGCCATCCGGCACGCCACCGACACGCGCGCGCCGCTGCGCCTGCGGGGCGGCGGCAGCAAGGATTTCTACGGCCAGCAATTGCAGGGGGATGTGCTCGACACGCGCGCCTACGCCGGCATCGTCGACTACGACCCACCCGAACTGGTCATCACCGCGCGCTGCGGCACGCCGCTGGCGGAGATCGAGGCGGCGCTGGCGGAGCGGCGCCAGATGCTGGCGTTCGAGCCACCGCATTTCAGCACGGGCGCCAGTGGTGGCAACGTGGCAACCCTGGGCGGCGCGGTGGCAGCGGGCCTGTCCGGCCCGCGCCGGCAGGCGGTCGGCGCGCTGCGCGATTTCGTGCTGGGCACGCAGGTGATGGACGGCCGCGGCGACATCCTGAATTTCGGCGGCCAGGTGATGAAGAACGTGGCCGGTTACGACGTATCGCGCCTGATGTCGGGATCGCTCGGCACGCTGGGGCTGATCCTGGAAGTCTCGCTCAAGGTCCTGCCGATGCCATTCGACGACGCCACGCTGCGCTTTGCGCTGGGCGAGGCCGAGGCGCTGGACCGTCTCAACCAATGGGGCGGCCAGCCGCTGCCGATTGCCGCTTCGGCGTGGCACGACGGCGTGCTGCACCTGCGCCTGTCGGGTGCGGCGGCGGCGCTGCGTGCCGCCCGCGCGCGGCTTGGCGGCGAAGCCGTGGAACCCGGCGAAGCCGACGCGCTGTGGCGCGCGCTGCGCGAGCAAGGCCATCCCTTCTTCGCCCCGGTGCAAGCCGGCCGGGCCCTGTGGCGCATTGCCGTGCCCACCACCGCAGCACCGCTGGCGCTGCCCGGCGGGCAACTGATCGAATGGGGAGGCGGCCAGCGCTGGTGGCTGGGCGGCGCCGATAGCGCCGCCGACGGCACCATCGTGCGCGCCGCCGCGAAGGCCGCCGGCGGCCACGCCACGCTGTTCCGCAACGGCGACAAGTCGGTGGGCGTGTTCACGCCGCTGTCGGCGCCACTGGCCGCCATCCACCAGCGCCTCAAGGCCAGCTTCGACCCCGCCGGCATCTTCAACCCGCAGCGCATGTACGCCGGCCTCTGAGCCACGCGCCACGCCCTTCCGATCCCCAGCCAAGGCACCAGAGAGTCCCCGAACCATGCAAACCACCCTGGCCGAATTCCTGCGCGACACGCCCGACGGCGAAGAAGCCAAGTCCATCGTCGGCAAATGCGTGCATTGCGGCTTCTGCACCGCGACCTGTCCCACCTACCAATTGCTCGGCGACGAACTGGACGGGCCGCGCGGCCGTATCTACCTGATGAAGCAGGTGCTGGAGGGCCAGCCCGTCACGGAAAGCACACGCCTGCACCTGGACCGCTGCCTGACCTGCCGCAACTGCGAATCGACCTGCCCTTCGGGCGTGAAGTACGGCAGGCTGGTCGATATCGGCCGCAAGGTCGTCGATGACCGTCTCGAAGCGCAAGGCATCCATCGCCCCGCGCGCGAGCGGTTCGCGCGTTGGGCGCTGCGCGAGAGCATGACCCGGCCCGCGCTGTTCGGGCCGGCCATGCGCCTGGGCCAGCGTTTTCGCCCGCTGCTGCCGCAGGCACTGCGCAACAAGGTGCCGCAGCCGGTGGATGCCGGCGCCTGGCCGCGCAACACACATGCGCGCAAGATGCTGTTGCTCGACGGTTGCGTGCAGCCATCGATGTCGCCCAACATCAATGCCGCCACGGCCCGCGTGTTCGACCGCCTCGGCGTGCAGCTTGTCGTGGCGCGCGAGGCCGGCTGTTGCGGCGCGGTGCGCTATCACACCGGCGACCACGACGGCGGCCTCGACAATATGCGGCGCAATATCGACGCCTGGTGGCCTGCGGTGCAAGCGGGCGTCGAGGCCATCGTGATGACAGCGTCGGGCTGCGGCGTGATGGTCAAGGAGTACGGGCACCTGCTGCGCAACGATGCGCGCTACGCGGAGCGCGCGCGCCAGATCTCGGCGCTGACCAAGGATCTGTCGGAGCTGCTGCCGGATTTTTCCGACACACTGCAGGCCCTCGCCACCGAGGCACGGGAGGGCAAGAGCGGCAACGGCCAGCGGGTCGCCTACCATCCGCCCTGCACGCTACAGCACGGCCAGCAGATCCGCGGCAAGGTGGAGACGTTGCTGACCGGCCTGGGCGTGGACGTCAAGCTCTGCGCCGACAGCCACTTGTGCTGCGGCTCCGCGGGCACGTATTCGGTGCTGCAGCCGGAGTTGTCGTACCGCTTGCGGGATGAAAAGCTCGCCAACCTGCAGGCTTCGGGGCCGCAGGCCATTGTCTCGGCGAATATCGGCTGCATCACGCATCTGCAAAGCGGCACTGGAACGCCGGTGATGCACTGGATCGAACTGGTGGACAAGATGTTGGGGTAAGTGGCCCGAATCCCGGAACGAAGCTGACCGGCTGCGCCCTCGGCGTCTGGCACGGCGCTGGCCGTCGCTCCCTCCCGCGCATGCGGGAGAGGGGCGCAAACCCGCTGCCAGAAGAGGCTACTACGAGTTACCATGCGAGGGCTCCAATCCCGGCTGTCCGCGCCCCGCTCTCTCATGCTTCAAACCTTTGCCATCCTCCTGGTTTTCCAATCCGTCGGGGAGGCGCTCAGCTACGCCCTGAGCCTGCCCGTGCCCGGCCCGGTGATCGGCATGATCCTGCTGTTCGGCTGGCTCACCTTCGACGACCGGCTGCTGCCGGTGATCCAGGGCACCACGTCCGAACTGCTCAAGCACCTGTCTCTGCTGTTCGTGCCGGCGGGCGTGGGCATCATGGTGCATGCGCATCGCATCGGCGGGGAATGGATGCCGATCGTGGTGGCGCTGGTGCTCTCCACGTGGCTTGCGATCGCTACCACGGCGCTGGTGGCGCGTGCCCTGATGGGCAAGGCGAGGCCGCCCGAGGCCGCCGCACCCGCGGCGCCGGGAGAACAGGCATGATGACGCCGCGCCTCAACGAGATCTGGGTCTACCTGGCCGCCAGCCCGCTACTGGGGCTGACCGCCACACTGCTGGCCTATGTGTTCGCGTTCCGCGTCTACGAACGCGCGCGTTTTTCGCCGCTGGCCAATCCCGTGATGATCGCGGTAGCCATCCTGGTCACGCTGCTGACGGTGACCGGCACGCCTTACAAGACGTATTTCGACGGCGCGCAGTTCGTCCACTTCCTGCTGGGGCCGGCCACCGTCGCGCTGGCGGTGCCGCTCTACATGCAACTGCCCAAGCTGCGCCGGCACGTGCTGCCGCTGCTGGGCGGACTGCTGGCCGGCTCGCTGGTGGCTGTGGTATCCGCCGTGGGCATCGCCTGGCTGCTGGGCGCGTCGCCCGAGACGATGCGCTCGCTCGCGCCCAAGTCGGTCACCATCCCCATCGCCATGGGCGTGGCCGAGAAGATCGGCGGCCTGCCCTCGCTCACCGCCGTGCTGGTGATGGGCACGGGCATCATTGGCGCGGTCAGCGCCACCAAGCTGCTCAACCTGTTGCGCATTTCCGACTACACCGTGCGCGGCTTCGCCACCGGCGTGGCGGCGCACGGCATCGGCACCGCGCGCGCCTTCCAGGTCAACCAGGAGGCCGGCGCGTTCGCCGCGCTCGGCATGGGCCTGAACGGCGTGCTGACCGCCGTGATGGTGCCGATGCTGGCGGCGTGGATGCCGCGCTGATCCCTGCTGACAGGACGTTGTCAGTAGCCCCCGCGCATGATCCGTCCCTCCAACACCTCCCGAGAGAGACCATCATGAGCGGACTGATCAACTGGCTTGAAATTCCCGTCGCCGATATGCAGCGCGCGATCCGGTTCTACGAACAGGTGTTCGAAACCACCCTCAAGCGCGAAACCATGGCGCAAATCGACATGGCCGTCTTTGCGAGCCATGAGCCTGGCGGCGCACTGGTGGCCGGCGAAGGCTTCCGGCCATCGGCCGATGGCTGCCTGCCCTACCTGCACGCGCCGCAACTCACGGCGCTGCTGGCGCGCGTGCAGGCCGCCGGCGGCAAGACGGTATTCGGCCCGATGCAACTGCCCGGCGATATCGGCCATATTGCGCATATCATCGACAGCGAAGGCAACCGCGTGGGCCTGCACCAGCCCCTGGCCGGCTAGGCGATGGCTGCGACCGTTTTGCCGATATCCGCGTAGAACCAAGATAAAACCTCGATGAGCCGCCGTGCCGACCGCCTTTTCCAGATTGTCCAGGTACTACGCGGGCGCCGCCTGACCACGGCGGCGCTGCTGGCGCAGCGGCTCGGGGTATCCGAGCGCACGGTGTACCGGGACATCCAGGCACTGTCGCTGTCGGGCGTGCCGGTCGAGGGCGAAGCGGGCATCGGCTACCGGTTGCGGGCCGACTATGACGTCCCTCCGCTGATGTTCACCGCGATCGAAGTCGAAGCGCTGGTGGCCGGGCTGCGGCTGCTCAAGGCCTGGGGCGGCGGCGCGCTGGCCGCCGCGGCCGATCCCGCGCTGGAGAAACTGGTGGCGGCGCTGCCGCCGGCGCGGCGTCACGCGGCGCAGCAAAGCCGCGTGTTCGCCCCGGAATTCGTCAATCATCCGCAGGTGCGCGACGCCTTTGACGTGGTGCACAGCGCCATGAACGCGCAGCGCCTGCTGCGCCTGGACTACACCGACGCGCAACAGCGTGCTACCGACCGCATCGTGCAGCCGCTGGGCCTGTTCTTCTGGGGCAATAGCTGGCTGCTGGCCGCATGGTGCACCACGCGCACCGACTACCGCAGCTTCCGGCTGGACCGTTGCCGCGGCATCGTCATGCTGGACGAACGCTTCCACGAAACGCCGGACCGCTCGCTCAACGGCTTCCTGCGCGCAGTGCAGCAGACCAGCGGCTAGGCACCGCGGACTAGGCCGGCTCGGCCAGCAGCTTCTCGATGTCGCCCTTGATGTCCTCGGGCTTGGTGGTCGGCGCGTAGCGCTTGAACACCGTGCCATCGCGGCGCAGCAGGAACTTGGTGAAATTCCACTTGATTGCTTCCAGGCCGAGCACACCCGGCTTCTCGGAAGTCAGCCAGCGATACAGCGGATGCGCGTTGGCGCCATTGACGTCGATCTTGCCGAACATCGGGAAGGTGACGTGAAAGCGCGACTCGCAGAACTGGCCGATCTGCGCGGCGTCGCCCGGCTCCTGCTTGCCGAACTGGTTGCAGGGAAAACCCAGCACTTCCAGGCCGCTTTGCGCGAACTGGTCCTGCAGTGCCTGCAGGCCGGCGTATTGGGGCGTGAAGCCGCACTCGCTGGCGGTATTCACGATCAGCAGCACCTTGCCGCTGAATTGCGACAGCGGTACCGGCTGGCCGGCAAGGGAACTGGCTTCGAACTGGTAGACGTTGCTCATGGCGGGCTCCTCTGATGGCGCGGCGGGGTGCCGGCGGCGCGGACAGTGTACTAGAGCCGCAAGCGCCGCGCTGGCGGCAGATCAGATCACATTCAGATGTTCGGTGCCGGCGCCGAGGTCGGTTTCGCGGTCCATGGTGCCGTGCAGCTTGATCATCAGCCGCAGGTCGTTGAGCGAGTCGGCGTTGCGCAGCGCGTCTTCGTAGCTGATCTTGCCGGCCTCGTACAGGTCGAACAACGCCTGGTCGAACGAGACCATCCCCTGCTCGCGCGATTTCTTGATGACTTCCTTCAACGCGTGGATCTCGCCCTTGAAGATCAGGTCGGCCACCAGTGGCGTGCCGATCATGATTTCCACCGCTGGCACGCGGCCCTTCTGCCCCTTGCGCGGCAACAGGCGCTGAGAAATCATTGCCTTCAGGTTCAGCGACAGGTCGATCAGCAACTGCTGGCGCTTCTCTTCCGGGAAGAAGTTGACCACGCGGTCGATGGCCTGGTTGGCGTTGTTGGCGTGCAGCGTGGCCAGGCACAGGTGGCCCGTTTCCGCGTACTGCATCGCGTATTCCATGGTCTCGCGATCGCGGATTTCGCCGATCAGGATCACGTCGGGTGCCTGGCGCAGGGTGTTCTTCAGGGCCACGTGCCAGGATTCGGTATCGATGCCGACCTCGCGCTGCGTGACGATGCAGTTCTGGTGCGCGTGCACGTATTCGATCGGGTCCTCGATGGTGATGATGTGGCCGTAGGAATGCGCGTTGCGATGGTCGAGCATGGCCGCCAGCGAAGTCGACTTGCCCGAGCCGGTGGCGCCGGTAACGATCACCAGGCCGCGCTTGGACATCACGATGTCATGCAGCGCCTGCGGCAGGTCAAGATCTTCCACCGAGGGAATGCGCGTATTGATGGTACGCACCACCATGCCCGCCTTGCCCTGCTGGATAAAGGCCGAGACCCGGAAGCGCCCGGCATTGGGCGCGGAGATGGCGAAGTTGCACTCGCGGCTGCCCTCGAACTCGCCCGCCTGGCGCTCATTCATGATCGAGCGCACCAGCCCGAGCGCCTGGGTGGGATTGAGCGGCTGCTGCGACACCGGCGTGATCTTGCCGTCGACCTTGATCGCGGGCGGAAAATCTGCGGTGATGAACAGGTCCGAGCCGCGGTTGCCGACCATCAGCACAAGCAGGTCGTTGATGTACTTGGCGGCGGATTCTCGATCGAGCATGGCGTTGTCCTGGTTTGGATGCGGCGGACTCGCCTCAGCCCGTGAAGGAATCGGGGTTCTTGGCGGTGGCGCGTGCGTCGTTGTAGCTGATCAGCCCGCGCTTGATCAGGTCCGACAGGCACTGGTCCAGCGTCTGCATGCCAAGCCCGCTGCTGGTCTGCATCATCGAGTACATCTGCGCGATCTTGTTCTCGCGGATCAGATGGCGGATCGCCGGCGTGGCGATCATGATCTCGTGCGCCGCGGTACGGCCATTGCCGTCACGCGTCTTGAGCAGCGTTTGCGAGATCACCGCTTCGAGCGATTCCGACAGCATGGTGCGCACCATGTCTTTCTCTTCGGGCGGGAACACGTCGACGATCCGGTCGATGGTCTTGGCTGCCGAACTGGTATGCAGCGTGGCAAACACCAGGTGGCCGGTTTCCGCGGCGGTCAGCGCCAGCCGGATGGTTTCCAGGTCGCGCAGTTCGCCCACCAGCACCACGTCGGGGTCCTCGCGCAAGGCGGAGCGCAGCGCGTTGGCGAAGGAGTGCGTGTGCGGCCCCAGCTCGCGCTGGTTGATCAGGCTCTTCTTGGACGTGTGCACGAACTCGATCGGGTCTTCCACGGTGAGGATGTGGCCCATGTCGTGATCGTTGCGGTGGTCCACCATCGCCGCCAGCGTGGTGGACTTGCCTGAACCGGTCGGGCCGGTCACCAGCACCAGGCCGCGCGGCTTCATGCAGAGGTCGGCGAATACCGCCGGCGCGCGCAGGTCTTCCAGCGTCAGAACCTTGGAGGGAATGGTCCGGAACACCGCAGCCGCGCCGCGCTGCGTATTGTATGCATTGACCCGAAAGCGCGAGAGGCCGGAGATCTCGAAGGAGAAATCGATTTCCAGCCGCTCTTCATACTGCTTGCGCTGGGTGTCGCTCATGATGTCGTACACGAGGGCGTGGACATCCTTGTGGCCCATCGCCGCTACGTTGATGCGGCGCATGTCGCCGTGGATACGCACCATCGGCGGCATGTCTGCCGAGAGATGGAGATCGGACGCCTTGTTCTTGACGGCGAAAGCTAATAGCTGCGCGATGTCCATCTATAATGACCCCACCCTATTATTGTCGTACTTTGTTGTACTTCTTGATATGTTCGCCGGATTATGTCTGTAATCGCCGCCAACTTGCAAGCCGTCAACCGGCGCATCGCGGCAGCCGCACAACAGGCCGGGCGACCGGCCGGTGAAGTCGCGCTTCTGGCGGTTTCCAAGACCTTCCCCGCCACCGACGTACGGGCTGCCTTCGATGCGGGCCAGCGCGCCTTTGGCGAGAACTACGTACAGGAAGGCGTGGACAAGATCGCCCGGCTTGCCGACCTGCGCGACGCGTTGTGCTGGCATTTCATCGGCCCCCTGCAAAGCAACAAGACGCGTGCCGTGGCCGAGCATTTCGACTGGGTCCACGCCATCGACCGCCTGCGCATCGCCGAGCGCCTGTCGGCGCAGCGGCCCGCCGGCAAGGCGCCGCTGCAAGTTTGCCTGCAGGTCAATATCAGCGGAGAAGCCAGCAAGAGCGGCGTGACGCCCGCCGAAGTGCCGGCGCTGGCGCGCGCCGTGGCGGCGCTGCCCGGCCTGCGGCTGCGCGGCCTGATGGCGATTCCCGAGGCCGTTGCCGATCCGGCGGCCCAGCGCCGGCCATTCGCCGCGCTGCGCGCGCTGCTCGACACCCTGCGCGCGGACGGGCTTGAGGTCGACACCTTATCGATGGGCATGTCTGCCGACATGGACGCCGCCATTGCCGAGGGCGCCACCCTGGTGCGCATCGGTACCGCCATTTTCGGCGCGCGCGGCCATGCCGCCGCGCCTGCAACCGATGCCGTCGAGACGGCCCCTGCTGCGACAACGCCCGCAGCGCCCATTACGCGCGGCTAGAACGCCGGCATCACTTCTTCCCAGAACACTCCCTGCAAGAGACACCCATGCTCAACACCCTCACCTTTGGCTTCCTTGGCGGCGGCAATATGGCCACCGCCCTGATCGGCGGCCTGATCGCCCGCGGCGTGCCGGCCACGTCGATCCGCGTGGTCGATCCTTTCGAGGAAGCCCAGGCGCACCTGCGGCGCGACCTGGGGGTGCATGCCGCAGGCGCGCCGGATGCGGCCTTCGGCGCCAGCGATGTGCTCGTGCTGGCGGTCAAGCCGCAGCAGTTCCGCGACGCGGCGGCATCGTTGCTGCCGTACCTGGGCGACAACCTGATCGTCAGCGTGGCGGCTGGCATCCGCCTGGCCGATATGCAGCGCTGGTTTGGCGGCCGCACCCGTCTGGTGCGCGCCATGCCGAACACGCCGGCGCTGGCCGGCATGGGCATGACCGGCCTGGCCGCCGTGCCCGGCCTGGCGCAGCGAGACCGCGAGATTGCCGGCGCGCTGGCTGAAGCCGTAGGCAAATGCGAGTGGGTGGAAGGCGACGCGCAGATCGACGCGGTCACCGCCATCTCCGGCAGCGGCCCGGCCTATGTCTTTTATTTCATCGAAGCGATGGAAAAAGCCGCCTCAGAACTCGGCCTCACCGCCAGCCAGGGACGCGCGCTGGCGGTGGAAACCTTCCGCGGCGCCGCGGTGCTGGCGGCGCAGTCCGAGGAGCCGGTCAGCCTGTTGCGCGAGCGCGTGACGTCCAAGGGCGGTACGACCTATGCGGCGCTCACCGCGATGCAAACCGCCGGCATCGGCGAGGCTTTCGTCAAAGCGATGCATGCCGCCGCGGCGCGGGCTACGGAGATGGGGGCGGAGTTCGGGAAGGACTGAGGTCTTTTCAGGCACGACGGCATAGGGAGTAGGGAGCGCCCGCCCACTCCCCTCAACGCAGCGCGTATGCCACCGCCGTTCCGGCAAACACACAAGCTCCCAGCCAGTTGTTGTGCCGGAACGCAGCGAAGCAGCGCATGCGATCGCGATCGCGAATCAGCGTGTAGTGATACAGCGCGCATCCCGCCGCGGCTGCCAGCCCAAGCCAGTATGGCCAGCCCAGTCCGAACTGCGCGCCAGCCCAAGCCATCAGCCCAAGAAACACCGCATAGCAAATCATGATGGCGGCCACATCGAAGCGCCCGAACGTGATGGCCGAAGTCTTCATGCCCAGCAGCAGATCGTCATCCCGGTCCACCATGGCATAAGCAGTGTCGTAGGCCACCGCCCAGAACACATTGGCCAGCAGCATCACCCACGCCACGGCGGGCACATGATCCTGCACCGCGGCGAACGTCATCGGGATGCCGAAGCCGAAGGCAATGCCGAGGTAGGCCTGCGGGATGGCAAAGAAGCGCTTGAAGAACGGATAGGTGCCGGCCAGCACCGCGGCCACCACCGCCAGCCACTTGGTCAGCGCATTGAGCGGCGTGATCAACGCGAAGGCCGCGAGCGCCAGCACCACCGCCACCATCACTGCTTCCCAAGCCGCGATCTTGCCGGCAGTCAACGGCCGTTCCTTGGTCCGCTTCACATGCTTGTCGAAGTCGCGGTCGGCCCAGTCGTTCATCGCGCAACCGGCCGATCGCATCAGGAAGGTACCGACAAAGAAGATCCAGAACAGGTGCCACGCCGGCGGCCCGCCCGTGGCCATCCACAATGCCCACAGCGTGGGCCACAGCAGCAGCAGCGTGCCGATCGGCTTGTCGATGCGCACCAGGCGCGCGTACAGGGCTAAGCGTTCATACATGGTAGTGGCCCGCGCACCACGGTACGGGGCAAGGCAAGGACAATAAACGAAAAACGCGCCGCGTCCCGGTCAGGGCGCGGCGCGCATGGCCGGCAGCACATCGTGCCGCCGGCGGCGTCGATTCAGGCCATCAGGCCAGCATCGAGCGCAGCATCCACGCGGTCTTTTCGTGCGTCTGCATGCGCTGGGTCAGCAGGTCGGCCGAGGGTTCGTCGCCTGCCGCATCGATCACCGGGAACAGCGAGCGCGCGGTGCGCACCACGGCCTCCTGGCCTTCGACCAGCTTGCGGATCATCTCGGTGGCTTCGGGCACGCCCTCTTCCTCGGGGATCGACGAGAGGCGGGCGTATTCCTTGTAGGTGCCCGGTGCCGGGTAGCCCAGCGCGCGGATACGCTCCGCGATGGAGTCCACGGCCAACGCCAGTTCGGTGTACTGCGTCTCGAACATCAGGTGCAGCGTGTTGAACATCGGACCCGTCACGTTCCAGTGAAAGTTATGGGTCTTGAGATAAAGCGTGTAGGTATCCGCCAGCAACTTGGACAGGCCTTCCGCGATCTTCTTGCGCTCTTTGTCGGAAATGCCGATATTCACGCTCATCTCATTCTTCTTTGCCATGATAGGTACGCTCCAGTCTGGGGGTGGCCACAGTGACGGCCGCGCCTGGCGACGCGGCAAAACCCGCACATTATGGCATCACCCGGTAAAGCCGGACAAACGCGTGGCCGCGTCCAGGAACATCGCGACCGCGCCCAGGGCGATCACCGCCAGCCCGATTTCCGTGCGCCACAGCTTGCGCTGCAGGCGCGCCGCGTCGCCGCCGCGGGAGCCGTCGCCAGCGTCATGCTGCACTTGCTGCATTTGCTGCAACTCACCGATGAACATGCCGAACATAGCCATGATGCTTCTCCTTGCCTGGTGCATCGGGTGTCGCCGCTGGCGCGGGACCGCCCGATGCCCCTACTGCCTTACTTCAGGTTGAGGGCGCGCCTGACGCCTTCGCCGTAGGCCGGATCGGCCTTGGTGAAGTGCTCCAGTTGCACCCGCACGATCTCTTCCGGCACC
The DNA here is from genome assembly GCF_000611145.1 of Cupriavidus sp. SK-3. Taxonomy (NCBI): domain Bacteria; kingdom Pseudomonadati; phylum Pseudomonadota; class Betaproteobacteria; order Burkholderiales; family Burkholderiaceae; genus Cupriavidus; species Cupriavidus sp. SK-3. The sequence continues at coordinate 124,294 of NZ_JFJV02000185.1, forward strand.
CCTTGCATGGCTGCCGCGATGTTCGAGAACAGCTGCTGGCGCTGGCCCGCATTGAACAGGCGGAACAGCGCGCCCGGCTGGCTGTAATAGTCGGTGTCCACACGGTGGTCCCAACGGTCCGCCGCGCCATCCACGGCCAGCGGCGGCTCGGCGGCGCGCTCGCTGGCGGCGTAGGCGCCCTCGCGGTTGGGCTCGTAGTTGAGCTTGCCGCCCTGGTTGCCGTCCACGCGCATCGCGCCGTCGCGGTGGAACGTATTGTGGAACGGGCACTTGGGCGCGTTCACCGGAATCTGGTTGTGATTCACGCCCAGGCGATAGCGCTGCGTGTCGCCATATGAGAACAGCCGGCCCTGCAGCATCTTGTCGGGCGAGAAGCCGATGCCCGGCACCACGTTGGACGGGTTCATCGCCACCTGCTCCACTTCGGCGAAGTAATTGTCCGGGTTGCGGTTAAGCTCCAGCACGCCGACGTCGATCAGCGGATAGTCCTTGTGCGGCCACACCTTGGTCAGGTCGAACGGGTTGATGTGGTACTTGGCCGCATCGGCTTCGGGCATGACCTGCACGCGCACATTCCAGCGCGGGAAGTTGCCCTTTTCGATGTTCTCGAACAGGTCGCGCTGCGCGCTTTCGCGATCGCCCGCCACCACCTTGGCGGCTTCCTCGTTGGTCCAGTTGGCAATGCCCTGCTGCGACTTGAAGTGGAACTTCACCCAGAAGCGTTCGTTGGCTGCGTTGAGAAACGAAAAGGTATGCGAGCCAAAGCCATGGATCTGGCGATAGTTCTGCGGCAGGCCACGGTCGCTCATCAGGATGGTGACTTGGTGCAGCGATTCCGGGTGGCGCGACCAGAAGTCCCACACCGCGATGGGGTCGCGCAGGTTGGTGCGCGGATTGCGTTTCTGCGTGTGGATGAAATCGGGGAACTTCAGCGGATCGCGCACGAAGAACACCGGCGTGTTGTTGCCAACCACGTCCCAGTTGCCTTCGTCCGTGTAGAACTTGACCGAGAAACCACGCACGTCGCGCTCGGCATCGGCCGCGCCGCGCTCGCCCGCCACTGTGGAAAAACGGATGAAGATCGGCGTCTGCTTGCCGACGCTGCCGAACACCGATGCCTTGGTGAAGCGCGTGATGTCATGCGTGACGGTAAAAGTGCCGTGGGCGCCTGAGCCCTTGGCGTGCACGCGCCGCTCGGGAATCACCTCACGGTCGAAGTGGGCGAGCTTTTCCAGGAACCACACGTCCTGAAGCAGCATCGGACCGCGCGGGCCGGCGGTCAGCGAGTTCTGGTTGTCGGCAACCGGGGCGCCGGCGGCGGTGGTGAGAGTGTCCTTGTCCTTGCTCATCTTGACCTCTTTTCGTGGGGTAAATCGGGAGTTGGGCTGGGGCGGGAGTTGGGAACCGCCGGGTTATTTCAGTACACCGTGGCATAACTGGCAAGACAGTCGGCCACACAGCCCGCCAGCGCGCCCAGGATGTCTCCCGCGGCGACAGGGCTGACTGGGTTGGGATCCGTGCCGGTCATGTACGACTCCTTGTGGGTAACCGCGCGCAGTGCGCCGATACAGGCAGTGTACGGATTAACTATCGAATCAGAAATTCAATTATTTCTAACTATTGAATAGAGCATGCCTATTTCCCGCGCACGCCAGCATGGCACGCGGCAAAGGCACAGTGAAGTTACAAAAATCGACGGCGGGAAAAGACGGAGGCGGGCAAAGATGGGCGATGACGCTGCCAGCGACTGCGCGCTGGCAGCATGGCGTGACCGATCCCCGGCGCGAGGACGGGCAGCCAGCGGGGCAGGTCAGGCCGCCTTGGCCAGTTCCTTGGCAGCCAGCATGCTGACCCCGGGCAGGTCGCAGGCGGTCACGGCGCGGCGCAGCGCTTCCATGGCGGGCAGCCGGGTAAAGCTCTTGCGCCAGGCCAGGACCACGCGCCGGTCGGGCACCGGGTCGGTGAAGGGCACATAAGCCAGCAGGTCGTTCTTGCCGGACTTGAGATCCGGCACTGACGTGCGCGGCAGCACCGTGATGCCGACACCACTTGCCACCATATGCCGGATGGTTTCCAGCGAGGAACCTTCGAAGGTCTTCTGGATGCCGTCGGCCGCCTGGGAGAAACGCGACAACTCGGGGCACACGCCCAGCACCTGGTCACGGAAGCAGTGCCCGCTACCCAGGAGCAGCATGGTCTGCTGCTTCAGTTCGTCGGGGTCAACATGGCTGGCGTTTTCCAGATGGTGACCGCGCGGCACCGCTACCACGAAGGGCTCGTCGTACAGCGGCTGCACGGTCAGGCCGGAATCGGCGAAGGGTTCGGCCATGATGGCGCAGTCGATCTCGCCTTGCTTGAGCAGCTCGATCAGCTTGACCGTGTAGTTCTCCTGCAGCATCAGGGGCATCTGCGGCACGGTCTGGATCATTTCCTTGACCAGCGCGGGCAGCAGGTAGGGTCCGATGGTGTAGATCACGCCGAGGCGCAACGGCCCGGCCAGCGGGTCCTTGCCCTGCTTGGCGATCTCGCGGATGGCCATGGTCTGCTCCAGCACGCGCTGGGCCTGCGCCACGATCTGCTCACCGATCGGCGTCACCGAGACCTCGGAAGTGCCTCGCTCGAAGATCTGCACATTGAGTTCGTCTTCCAGCTTCTTGATGGCCACCGACAACGTCGGCTGCGACACGAAGCAGGCTTCGGCCGCCCGGCCGAAATGGCGCTCGCGCGCCACGGCGACGATGTACTTGAGTTCGGTGAGCGTCATGACTTATCAATTTCCATTAGGCGATAGATTTTACCTTCGATTCGGGGTTCTGTCAGAGATGAAGGGCAATGCGGCGCAGGCGATACTTGTCGTCGCGCGACCATGAGAAGCATGCTGCCCTTTGCCTCAGGCCTTAAGGAAATGCTCCCTGCCGCCCAGCCAGCGCAGCAGGTGCGCCTCCACCGCCTCCGGATAGCGTGTCAGCATCAGTTCCGCCGCTTCCTGGGCATAGTCGACCAGCCAGGCGTCGGTGTTGAGATCGGCGAAGCGCAGCATCGCCTCGCCGGACTGGCGCGCGCCGAGGAACTCGCCGGGGCCGCGTATCTGCAGGTCGCGCCTGGCAATCTCGAAGCCGTCGGTGGTCTCGCGCATGGTCGCCAGGCGCTCGCGCCCGGTGGGCGACAGCGGCGCCTGGTACATCAGCAGGCAGACCGATTCCGCGCTGCCCCGCCCCACCCGGCCGCGCAACTGGTGCAACTGCGCCAGGCCGAAACGCTCTGCGTGCTCGATCACCATCAGCGATGCGTTTGGCACGTCCACCCCCACCTCGATCACGGTGGTGGCTACCAGCACCTGCAGGCGGTTGGCCGTGAAATCCTCCATCACGGCAGCCTTTTCCGCCGGCGGCAGGCGCCCGTGCACCAGACCTACCTTGAGCTCCGGCAAGGCGGCCACCAGGGTCTCGTAGGTTTCCACGGCGGTCTGCAACTGCAGCGCCTCGCTCTCTTCAATCAGCGGGCACACCCAGTAGACCTGCCGGCCATCGGCGGCGGCATGGTGCACGCGCTCGATCACCTCGTCGCGGCGCGCGTCGTTGACCAGCCGCGTCACCACCGGGGTGCGTCCGGGCGGCAGCTCGTCGATCACCGAGACGTCGAGATCGGCGTAGTAGGTCATTGCCAGCGTGCGCGGGATCGGCGTGGCCGACATCATCAGCTGGTGCGGCACGGTCTCGGCAGCCTTGCCAGCGCCCTTTGCGGCCTTGTCCGGCGGCGCGCCCGCATCGGGCTCCGCCTTACCGCGCAGCGCCAGGCGCTGGGCCACGCCGAAGCGATGCTGCTCATCCACCACCGACAAACCCAGGCGCGCAAACTTGACGCTGTCCTGGATCAGCGCGTGGGTGCCGATGGCCAGTTTGGCTTCGCCGGACTCGACCTGCGCCGCCGCCTCGCGCTTGGCGCGCGCCTTCAGGCTGCCGGCCAGCCACACCACGGTCACGCCAAGCGGCTCCAGCCACGCGGAAAGCTTGCGGTAGTGCTGCTCGGCCAGGATTTCAGTGGGCGCCATCAGCGCAGCCTGGTAGCCGGCGTCGATGGCCTGGCAGGCCGCCAGCGCCGCGACAATGGTCTTGCCGCTGCCGACGTCGCCCTGCAGGAGCCGGTGCATCGGATGGGGTGCGCCCATATCCCTGGCGATCTCCTCCACCACGCGCTGCTGGGCACCGGTCAGCTTGAACGGCAGCGCCGCCAGGAAAGCCGTCAGCAGGCCGCCGGCGCGGCGCGGCATGGGCGGCGCGCTCTTGTCGCGCCGCGCCGCCTGGGAGCGCTTGAGCGAGAGTTGCTGCGCCAGCAGTTCGTCAAACTTGATGCGCTGCCAGGCCGGGTGCGAGCGCTCGATCAGCGCGGCTTCATCGACATCCTGCGGCGGCGAGTGCAGCAGGCGCAGGCTATCCGGCAATGGCTGCAGCCTGAGCTGCGCGAGCGGGCCTTTCAGGACCGGCAATGGCAGGGTCTCGGGCAGCGGCGTGCGCGAAAGCGCCCCGCCGATGGCCTTGCGCAAGTAGGTCTGCGGAATGCCCGCGGTACTCGGGTACACCGGCGTCAATCTATCGGGCAGCGCCTCGCCCGGCGTCACCGGGCGCACGGTGGGATGGACCATCTCCGCGCCGAAGAAGCCACCGCCGCGCAGTTCGCCGCGCACGCGCAGGCAGGTGCCTTCGGCCATCTGCTGGGCCTGGCTGCCGTAGAAATTCAGAAAGCGCAGCGTCAGCTCGCCGGTATCGTCGGCGATCTTGACCACCAGCTGGCGGCGCGGGCGGAAGCTCACCTCATTGGACGTGACCACGCCCTCGACCTGCACCGCCAGGCCCAGGCCCGCGCGGTGGATGGCATCGGCGATCGGCAGCAGCGTGGTCTCGTCCTCATAGCGCATCGGCAGGTGCAGCACCATGTCGACGTCGCGCTTGAGGCCAAGCTTGTGCAAGCGCGCCATGGCCGAGGACGGCTTGCCGGCGGCACCTTTGGCGGCCCCCGGCCCCTTGCCCGGCCGGCCGGCCTTGTCCCCGGCGGGCGCCGCGGGCAGGCTGTCGGTGGTTTCCGGGATCGGGTCTGGAGCGGTTCCTGGCATCGGGCGGCGTGGCTACGGATTCGGGTCGGGATTCATGCCTGGCGGCAAGGGAGGGCTGGCGCAAATAGGCGATATCATGCGCGCCCGGGCGGCCGCGCCGCCCCAAGCCTTACAATATCGGATTCGCCGATTGTACCTATGCCGGCCGCGCCACTGCGCGGCCAGTGGTCGTTTTTGCCCCCATGATGCTGACGCTGTCCGACTTCGACTTTGAACTGCCGCCCGAACTGATCGCCCAGACCGCCTTGCCGGAGCGCGGCGCAAGCCGGCTGCTGGTGGTGGATACGGACGCGCGGGACGGCACCACCCGCCTGGCCGACCGCACCTTCGCCGACATCGTCGGCTACCTGCGCCCGAACGACCTGCTGGTATTCAACGACACGCGCGTCATCAAGGCACGCTTCTTCGGCCACAAGGGCAGCGGCGGCAAGGTCGAGGTGCTGGTCGAGCGGGTGCTGGACAGCCATACCGTGCTGGCCCAGGTGCGCGCCTCCAAGACGCCGCCCGAGGGCAGCGAACTGCGCCTGGCGGATGCCTTCGACGTCACCGTGGGCCCGCGCGTGGACCAGTTCTTCACGCTCACCTTCCCCGAGCCGGCGCTGGATCTGATCGAGCGCCACGGCCGCCTGCCGCTGCCGCCGTATATCACCCACGACCCGGACGCCTTCGACGAGACCCGTTACCAGACCGTCTATGCCCGCGCCCCCGGCGCGGTGGCGGCCCCCACCGCCGGCCTGCATTTCGACGAGGCGCTGTTCGCCCGGCTCGATGCGCTGGGCGTGCGCCGCGGCTTCCTGACTCTGCACGTGGGCGCCGGCACCTTCCAGCCGGTGCGTACCGAGAACCTTGCCGAACACAAGATGCACGCCGAGTGGTATGAGGTGTCCGAGGCACTCGCCCAGGCCGTGCGCGACACGCGCGCCGCCGGCGGCCGCGTGATCGCGGTCGGCACCACCTCGCTGCGCGCGCTGGAATCCGCCGGCGCTGCCGATGGCACGCTGGCCGCCGGGCGCGGGGACACCGATATCTTCATCACGCCGGGCTACCGGTTCCGCGTGGTGGATGCCCTCATCACCAATTTCCACCTGCCCAAGTCGACCTTGCTGATGCTGGTATCGGCGCTGGCCGGGGTGGAGCCCATCCGTGCCGCCTACCGCCATGCAGTGGCGCAGCGCTACCGTTTCTTCAGCTACGGCGACGCCATGCTGCTGACGCGCCAGCCCCAGCCCTGAGCGCGCCGCGCCAGCGCCGTACCGACCGCCCGAACCCGATTCCAGCCATGCTCAACTTCGAACTGCTCACCACCGACGGCAACGCCCGCCGCGGCCGCGTCACTCTCAACCACGGCGTGGTCGAGACCCCGATCTTCATGCCGGTCGGCACCTACGGCTCGGTCAAGGCGATGTCGCCGCTCGAACTGAACGAGATCAATTCGCAGATCATCCTGGGCAACACCTTCCACCTGTGGCTGCGCCCCGGCCTGGAAGTGGTGGAGGCCCACGGCGGCCTGCACCGCTTCATGGGCTGGGACAAGCCGATCCTGACCGATTCGGGCGGCTTCCAGGTGTTTTCGCTGGGCGCGCTGCGCAAGATCACCGAGGATGGCGTGACCTTCGCCTCGCCGGTCAACGGCGACAAGCTGTTCCTGTCGCCCGAGATCTCGATGCAGATCCAGCGCACGCTGAACTCCGACATCGTGATGCAGTTCGACGAGTGCACGCCATACGAGATCGAAGGCCGGCCCGCCACCCATGCGGAGGCGGCGACCTCCATGCGCATGAGCCTGCGCTGGGCCAAGCGTTCGATCGACGAATTCAATCGCCTGGCCAACCCCAACGCGCTGTTCGGCATCGTCCAGGGCGGCATGTTCGAAGACCTGCGCGACGAGTCGCTGGCCGGGTTGTCCGAACTGGACTTCCACGGCTACGCCATCGGCGGGCTGTCCGTCGGCGAGCCCAAGGAAGACATGATGCGCGTGCTGGAGCACGTGGCGCCGCGCCTGCCGGCCCACAAGCCCCACTACCTGATGGGCGTGGGCACGCCGGAAGATCTGGTGGCGGGCGTGGCCGCCGGTGTCGACATGTTCGACTGCGTGATGCCGACCCGCAATGCCCGCAACGGCTGGCTGTTCACCCGCTTCGGCGACGTCAAGATCAAGAACGCCGTCCACCGCAACGACACGCGGCCGCTGGACGAGAGCTGCGGCTGCTATACCTGCCGCAACTTCTCGCGCGCCTACCTGCACCACCTGCACCGGGTCGGCGAGATCCTCGGCGCGCGCCTGAATACCATCCACAACCTGCATTACTACCTGCAACTGATGGCCGAAATGCGCGAGGCCATCGAGCAGCACCGCTTCGAAGCCTTCCGCCTGCGGTTCGCCGCCGACCGCGCACGCGGGCCGCAGTAAGCCGCGCCGGCGTGAACTTTCCGCCGGGCGCCGGTCGAATAGCGGTGCCCGGCTGCCGCAAGCGGCGCCCAAGGCGCTCCGAACAAACCCGTAAACCACTGCAATTGCCCTTATCCGGCGTGCGGTGCGGTTGCAAGCGGGTGGTAGAATGATCGACTAACTGACTGACTTTGTGACGGAGAAGCAACGTGCTGATTTCTAACGCATTTGCCCAGACTGCCGGTGTCACCGGCGGCGCGGCGGGTGGCCTGATGAGTTTCCTGCCTATCATCCTGATGTTCGCGGTGCTGTGGTTCATCATGATCCGCCCGCAGATGAAGCGCCAGAAAGAAGCGAAGGCAATGATGGAAGCCCTGGCCAAGAATGACGAAGTGGTCACCGCCGGCGGCATCCTTGGCCGCGTCACCAAGGTCAACGAGCAATACGTGACCCTCGAAATCGCCGCGGGCACCGAGATCACGGTGCAGAAGAGCGCGGTCACCACGGTGCTGCCCAAGGGCTCGCTGAAGTCGCTCTGAGCACCGCGATGGCGGGTGGATCGTTGCCATATTCCGGCTTTTACCGCTCTCCCGCCCGTTAGCCTGCTTTTTCGCCCTTCCCGGCACGCCTTTAGCGCGCGTGCCCCCGCAGCCGCCTGATCCAGCCCGGGTTATCCGTGGATGCCAGGCGGCTGTTTGCCAACCGGTGCGGTGGTGCCGACCTCCCTGCTGACGGTAACGTCGGCCCCGCCAACCGAAGAACGACTGGCCAAAGATGAATCGTTATCCGCTTTGGAAATACCTCGTGATCCTGGTGGCGCTGGCCATCGGCATCACCTATACGCTGCCGAACTTCTTCGGCGAGGCGCCTGCCGTGCAGGTCTCCTCCGCCAAGGCCACGGTCAAGATCGACCTGGCCATGCAGAAGCAGATCGAGCAGATCCTGGCGCAGAACAACCTGCAGCCCGACGGCATGTTCTTCGACCTGAACGGCCAGTCCGGCTCGGTCAAGGCACGTTTCCGCACGCCCGACGAGCAGCTCAAGGCCAAGGACATCCTGACCCGCACGCTCAACCCGGACCCCAGTGACGCCACCTACGTGGTCGCGCTCAACCTGTTGTCGGGCTCGCCGCGCTGGCTCACCGCCATGCACGCGCTGCCGATGTACCTGGGGCTGGACCTGCGCGGTGGCGTGCACTTCCTGCTGCAGGTGGACATGAAGGGCGCGGTCGACAAGAAGCTCGACAGCCTCGCCGGCGACGCCCGCACGCTGCTGCGCGACAAGGGTATCCGCCATGGCGGCATCGACCGCGACGGCGAGCGCCTGACGGTGCGCTTCAATAACGCCGACGACGCCGCCAAGGCGCGTGCCATCCTGGCCGATAGCCTGCGCGAGCTGGCGTTCACCCCGGACGGCAGCAACATCACCGGCGTGTTCACCGAGGCTGCCCGCAAGGCGGTGCAGGATGCGGCGGTCAAGCAGAACATCACCACCCTGCACAACCGGGTCAACGAACTCGGCGTGGCCGAGCCGGTGATCCAGCAGCAAGGCGCCGACCGCATCGTGGTACAGCTGCCGGGCGTGCAGGACACCGCCAAGGCCAAGGACATCATCGGCCGCACCGCTACGCTGGAAGCCCGCCTGGCGGACCCCGAGGCGCCGCGCAACCCGCGTCCGGGCGACCCGATTCCCTTCGGCAGCGAGCTGTTCACGCAGGGCAACGGCGCCCCGGTGGTGCTCAAGAAGCAGGTCATCTTCACCGGCGACCGCATTGAAAGCGCCTCGGCCGGCTTCGACCAGAACCAGCGCCCCTCCGTCAACATCAAGCTCGACGCCCAGGGCGGCCGCGTGCTGCGCGACGTCTCGCGCGAGAACATCGGCAAGCCGATGGGCATCGTGCTGTTCGAGAAGGGCAAGGGCGAGGTCCTGACTGTCGCGACCATCCAGTCCGAACTCGGCTCCAGCTTCCAGATCACCGGCTCCTACTCCACCGAAGCCGCCAACGACCTGGCCCTGCTGCTGCGCGCCGGCTCGCTGGCCGCGCCGATGGAAATCATCGAGGAACGCACCATCGGCCCGTCGCTGGGCGCCGACAACATCAAGAAGGGCTTCGACTCCGTAGCCTACGGCTTCGGTGCCATCGCCGTCTTCATGATGCTGTACTACATGCTGTTCGGCGTGTTCTCGGTGGCCGCGCTGGCCGTCAACCTGCTGCTGCTGGTGGCGGTGCTGTCGATGCTGCAGGCCACGCTGACGCTGCCCGGCATTGCCGCTATCGCCCTGGTGCTCGGCATGGCCATCGACGCCAACGTGCTGATCAACGAACGTATCCGCGAGGAACTGCGCGCGGGCGCTTCGCCGCAGATGGCAATCGCCGTCGGCTTCGACCGCGCCTGGGCCACCATCCTGGACTCGAACGTGACCACGCTGATCGCCGGCCTGGCGCTGCTGGCCTTCGGCTCCGGCCCGGTGCGCGGCTTCGCCGTGGTGCACTGCCTGGGCATCATGACCTCGATGTTCTCGGCGGTGTTCTTCAATCGCGGCCTGGTCAACCTCTGGTACGGCCGCAAGAAGAAGCTGCAAAGCGTGGCGATCGGCCAGATCTGGAAGCCGGGCTCGGACAGCCAGGGCACCGTCGCCAAGTAAGCATCATGGCTGCCGCGCGCGCGGCAGCCAACCAGCATAGACCTGCAGTACAAAACAGCAGCACAGCTGCCGTATAAAACAGGATTCAACATGGAATTCTTCCGCATCCGGCGCGACATTCCGTTCATGAAGCACGCGTTGATCTTCAACGTGATTTCCTTCCTGACGTTTGCCGCCGCCGTGTTCTTCCTCGCGCACAAGGGCCTGCACCTGTCGATCGAGTTCACCGGCGGCACGGTGATGGAGGTCAACTACCAGCAGCCCGCCGATCTCGAGCATATCCGCGGCCAGGTCGGCAAGCTGGGCTACAGCGACGTGCAGGTGCAGAACTTCGGCACCTCGCGCGACGTCATGATCCGCCTGCCGCTGCAAAAAGGCCCGGACGGCAAGCCGGCCACCTCGGCCCAGCAGAGCGAGCAGGTGATGGGCGCGCTGCAGGCCGCCGCACCGGACGTCAAGCTTCAGCGTGTCGAGTTCGTCGGCCCGCAAGTCGGCAAGGAACTGGCCACCGACGGCCTGCTGGCGCTGCTGTGCGTGGTAGCCGGCATCGTGATCTACCTGTCGTTCCGATTCGAGTGGAAGTTCGCTGTCGCCGGCATCATCGCCAACCTGCACGACGTGGTGATCATCCTGGGCTTCTTCGCCTTCTTCCAGTGGGAATTCTCGCTGTCGGTGCTGGCGGCGATCCTGGCGGTGCTGGGCTACTCGGTCAACGAGTCGGTCGTGATCTTCGACCGGATCCGCGAGAACTTCCGCAAGTACCGCAAGATGACCACGCATGAGATCATCGACAACGCGATCACCAGCACCATCTCGCGGACCATCATCACCCACGGTTCTACCGAAATGATGGTGCTGTCGATGTTCTTCTTCGGCGGCCCCACCCTGCACTACTTCGCGCTGGCGCTGACCGTCGGCATCTTGTTCGGCATCTACTCCTCGGTGTTCGTTGCCGCGGCGCTGGCCATGTGGCTGGGCGTCAAGCGCGAGGACCTGGTCAAGGGCGAGAAGAAGCCGGGCGACGTCGACCGCGACGACCCGAACTTCGGCGCGCAGGCCTGACGGCCCCGCAACGGATTCTCCGGCAATGAAAAATGGGCACCTTCGGGTGCCCATTTTTCATTGCCGCGCCTGCCCGCTTCGATCCGGGCACCGCATATCGCCAGCGCGTCAGAACTGCTCGATCCACACCGCCAAGCGATCCGCGGAAAACTCGGGCGTGCGCTCGGCGGCGCGGTAGATAATCGAGCCGCCCTCGCGCACGGCCTTCAGCGCCCCGCCGGCTTCATCCAGCCACAACAGTCCGGCCAGCCAGGCCACATGGCGCGCGGAGACCTCCTTGTCCACCGGCTCGCCCAGGTATTCGCCAAGCGCGGCACCCTGGATCCACACCAGGGCATCGCCATCCCGGCGCACCGCATCCGCCCCGCCGGCCTCGGCCAGCGTCTCGGCCAGTACCGCCACGGCATCGCCCGCGCCACGGCCGGTGAATTGCGTACGCAGGCCCGCGAGCCTTGCCGCCACCGCATAGCCGAAGCTGCCGCTGCGCCGGCTTTCCGCCGCCACCAGGTCGGCGTAGTCCATCAGCAGCCAGTCCGGCTCGGGATTCTGTACGCCTGCCAGCGCGGCCGAAGCCAGGTAGGTTTCCACCGGCTGGAAACGCTCCGGGCCGATCAGGCTGGCCGACAGCGTGCGGATCAGCCCGATGCGCGCGGCGATGGTCTGCCTTTGCAGCACGCTTAGCTTCTCGCGCAGCAACTGGTCGCGCTCCTTGCGCAGGCCAGCCATCTCCAGCGCCTGCTTGAGCTCCATGCGCAGCGCGGTAATGTCCCACGGCTTCTTGATGTAGCGATGGATCTGGCCTTCGTTGACCGCGGCGACGGTGTGCTCGATCTCCGAGTAGGCCGTCGTCAGGATCCGCACGATATGCGGATAGCGCTCGCGCGCGTAGCGCAGCAGTTCGTTGCCGTACTCGCCTGGCATCCGCTGGTCGGAGACCAGGACCGCCAGGCTGTCGGCGTGCGCATCGAGCAGCGCCTTGCCTTCTTCCACCGAGCCGCCGGTCACGACCGGCGCCAGGGCTCCGATGGCACGCTGGAAATACTTGACGGCCGTCGCCTCGTCATCGACGAACAGAATCGCCGGTGATGGTGCCTGCGTGGCATTCGGTTCGTTCATCGATTACTCCTGTGCATTCGACTCTTGGTATTTGGAAAATCCAGCGTTACGGTGGTGCCCGCACCGGACGTCGACTCGATCCGGATGCCGCCACCGAAAGACTGCATGACACGGTTGCAGAAAATCATGCCCAGCCCGTTGCCACCCGTATTCGCATGGGTGGTGACCGGGTCCACCAGCAGGCGCCCCATCACTTCCGGCGGTATGCCCGGGCCGTTGTCGCAAATGCGGATCGCGGCCTCGGGCTCAGCCGTCACCACGAAGCGCAGCGACGGCGCAGCGACGCCATCGAGAGCGCGCAGCGAGTTGGACAGCAGCGACGACAAGACCAGCGCCACGCAATTGGGCAGCGTGCGCACGGCAAAGTCGTCTTGCATCTCGACCTTCACCCACTCGCGCTGCGGCCCCGCGAACGGGTAGGTATCGAGCAGCGCGGCGATCAGGGCGCCGGCAGTCACTTCCCGGCTGGCATTGGGCTGCGTGCTGGGCCGGCCCCCGCTGCTGCGCACCGACTGCAGGAAAGACGAAATCACGGCCAGGCAATACTGCGCGTTGTCGTGCATCGACGTTGCCGCCTGGCCGATCTCGCTCTGGCGCTGCGGATTGTATTCCGCCGCGATCCGGCTTTCGATGCCGCGGGCAAAATTTGCGATCGCCGCCAGCGGTGTATTCAGTTCATGGGCGAGAAAGGCGAGCGTCTCGTCAATGGCCATCAGGCGCTGGTGGCGCACCGACCGCTCGCGGTAACGTTCCGCCGCCAGCCGCAGCGTCTCGCGCACCTGCCCCAGTTCGAGGGGCTTCTCCAGGATGCGGAACACCTCGCCGGTGTTGACCGTCTGCAACAGCATGTCTTTGTCCGCATAGGCGGTCACCAGGATGCGGACGATCTGCGGATACTCGAGCGCCACCTGTCGCAGCAGGTCGCCGCCATTGCGGCCCGGCATGCGGAAATCCGTCACCAGCACGGCGACGCGCGCGCTCTCCCGGCGCAGGACCGCGATTGCCTCATCGGCACCGCTGGCGACCAGCACCTCGTACTCCGTGCCAACCGCGCGGGCGAAGTACTTGCATGCCATCTCCTCGTCATCGACGTAGAGGACGGTAAGCTTCGGTTGCCGGGCATCGCTCATGGCGCTCCTCAGTCGGCACGCGGCAGGTCGAAGCTGAACGAGGCCCACTGGCCCAGCTCGCTTTCAGCAAACAGCACGCCACCATGGCGCTCGATCACCGCGTAGCTGATCGACAGGCCCAGGCCCAGGCCCTGCCCGACTTCACGTGTCGTGAAGAACGGCTCGAACACGCGCGCCAGGTGCTCGGACGCGATGCCGGGGCCATTGTCCTTGACCGTGACATGCAACCGGCGCTCGACCCACTTCACCGTGGTGTGGATCGCCGGGCTCTGCGTGCCGGCCTTGCGCATGGCCAGCGCGGCATTGGAGAACAAATTGATCAGCACGCCGATCACTGCCGCTTCATCGCCCAGTACCAGCGTATCGGTGGGCAACTCGCGCGTGACAGCGACCCCGCGCAACTCATGCGCGGTCAGCCGGATTGACGAATCGAGCGCCTTTTCGAACAGGAACGGCGTGCCTTCGGCTTCGGCGCCTGGCTTGCGATAGGCAAAAGTCTTCAGGTCCGACACGATATGCTGGATACGTTGCATGCCCTGCTTGGCATCGACCAGGCACTCCTGCAGCATCGGTTCATTCTTGGCTACCGGCTCTTCCAGCGCAACCTCGATCGCCATCAGGCAAAAGTTGACCGGGTTGTTGACCTCGTGCAGCAGGCCCGCGGCCAGCGTACCGATGGCGGCCATCTTTTCCTGCTGCAGCATCTGGCCCTTGATGTCGACCAGCTTGCGGTTGATGACTTCGAGCTCGGCGTTCTTTTCCGCCACTTCGGCCTTCAGGCGGAAAAGCATGAAGCGCGCCCGCTCGTTGAAGAAGGTATAGACCGCGCTGGCCGCCGCGGCAAACAGCAGGAACAGCGAATTGACGATAAAGGTGCCGGCCGGCTCGATGCCGCCGGAATGCAGCAGGCAGGCAAGCAGGTAGAACAGGTAGGAAAGGACCCCGAACACCAGGTTCTGCCACAGGCCGAAAGGCAATGCGATGCCGGAGGCGAAGATGGCCAGGTTCAGCCCCACGTAGTAGGGCGACTCCACGCCGTCCGTATGCCAGATCATCCAGGAGATCATGATCTGCGGCAGCAGCAGCCATGACAAGGTCAGCCACGGCGCGAAGCGCCGCCCCGCGGTGCTGTACAACAGCATGACAATGCCGGCGATCAGCAGCGACACCAGCACGCGCGCCACCGCGAACGGCGCCTGCAGCTGCGGGTACTGGCCATAGTCCAGCCCCACGCCGAGCAGCACCAGCACGATGGCGGTATACGCGCCGCCGCGGCTGAAGGCCAGGCGGAAATCCGCCAGCTCGGTCTGGTAACCCGCGTAAAGTTGATTCGTGCTCATGGCTGGGCCGGCTACTGGTGTTTCAGAGGATGATCGCTTCCGCGAACACATTGACTCCGGTCTGGTCGACGTAGAGCTTATGGTCGCGGGATTGCTCGGGCAGCAGCATACTCATCCTGGCCTCGTCGCGATAGATCAGGTACCACTCCAGCAAATGTTCCATGCCGAACTTCTCGGGGTTGGCGGAGTGGACATTGGTCACCAGCAACTGGCCGCCAGGCCGTGTACGCGCGGCAAAATAGCTTAGCAGCCGGGAACACACCTTATCCGACAGGTAATCGAACAGCCCCGCGCAATACACCGCGTCGAACTCGCGCAGCGAGGCATCGTCCGGCGAAATCTTGCGCTTGAGCAGTTCGTGCACCGACTGGTGCACCATCTCCACCGATACCTTGTGCCCCGCCGAGGCCGCCGAATTTTCGATGGAGGACTTGGTGTAGGCCAGCGTTTCCTCGCTGAAATCGACCAGCTGGAACGAAAGCAGCTCGGGCTGCGCGTATTCACGCACGAAGCGCTGGATCTCGAAGGCCGGGCCGCAGCCGACATTGAGCACGCGGAACGGCCTGCCGGCCGCACGGGCGGCGTCTGCCTGGCGCGACAGGAAGTCCACCAGCAGGTCGATCCGGTTGCGGTGGGCGGTGGCTACCGCCGCCTTGAGGAACGCCGTGTTGACAATCTGGAAGTAAGTGGTCGGGCCCTGCTGCGGATCGCTCAGGATCTGGTTGACCATCTCGTAGTCGCCGGCGTAGCCCAGCGGCTTGGTGAAGGTGCGATAGACAAAGGGGGCGCGCAGCAGCAACGGATGCAGGGCCGACTGCGCATAGGTACGGTGCACGGGCGCGATCTCGGCGTCCACCTGCTCGGCCTCGCCTTCCAGCCGGTCCAGGTAGGACTTGGTCTTGAGCATGATCGGCGTGGCCAGCTCGTAGAATACGTCCTCCCGCAACCGTCCATCGGTCTTGGGCAGGTTTTCGGTCAGGTCGACCTGCTCGACCCAGCGCGACACTTCAGAGAGAAACGCGCGCATTTCATTGACCACGATCTGGTAATCGCGCCGGATATTGAAGCGCGCGTCCCAGTCGTTGATAAACAGTTCCGCTTCGCGCCCGACCGACTTCGGCTCGTTGGGCAGGTCGCTCAACTCGCGCCATTCGTCGATCAGCGTGAGCGATACCACCGCGGTGAGGCCGGTGTTCACCAGGCTCATCACCACCGCCTTGCCCAGGTAGGCGTTCTTGGTCCCCATGCGCACACTCAACTCGCTCAGCACCTCGCTGACCTGGACGATCGAGTATGGGTTGTAGATTTCCATCACCAGAGACTTTCTCTGGAGATTGATAATTGTGCCCCGCACCTGCTCGCCCTGCGAGTTGCGGAAACTGACCACCGGATCGATTTGCGTTTGGGAGTACACGGTATTGCGCCAGAGAAATCCGAGAAACGCTGCCGGCCGCCCAGTTCAACAGTGTGGCATTGACTGGCCGGGTACAGCTCGTAGGGCGATGGATCGCTACGCTAGACCAGTATCAGGGGGTACTGCTGGGATACATGTCGGTAATCGGTTGCGGGCATGGGCGTCCTTGACTAATGGCAGGCACGCGCGCGACTACACCCTGGTAACGGTGACTGAGACTGTGACTGAGTGAGACTGTAACTGAATACTAGCGAATCATTGTACTGTGGCCGCCAGGTGCGGACAACACAACCTGGGCGATGCCCGCGCAGGCTCGCCCAATGTGCCGGCAACAAAAAAAAAGGCCGGGATTGCGCCCCGGCCTTTTTCTTTGTTACCCAGATGCGCGAAGTCGGGACACCCCCCGGACCTCGCGACGTATCTGTCGTCCGTCTTAGTCGGCCTTCACGCCTTCGACCTGGATCGCCAGCTTGACCTCGGGCTTGAAGCCCATCTTCACGCCGTAGTCGATACCGAAATCGGCACGGCTGAAGGTACCCACGGCATCGGCGCCGCAGGCTTCACGCTTGAGCATCGGATGCTGGATGCACTTGAAATCACGGATCTCCAGCTTGACCGGCTTGGTCACGCCGTGCAGGGTCAGCAGACCATCGACTTCAGTCGGCACGTCGCCATTGAACTTGGTGAACTTGCCCTTGTAGGTGGCTTCCGGGAAGGCTTCGACATTGAACATGTCGGGGCCCTTCACGTGCTGGTTCAGCTTGCTGTTGCCGAAGTCGACCGAGGCGGGGTCGATCTTGATGTCCACCGTGCCGGTCTTGGCAACGCGATCCAGCGTCACCACGCCGCTCGACTTCTCGAACTTGCCGCGCCAGGTCGATAGGCCGCCAAGGTGGTCGGCTTCGAAGCTCGGGTACGTGTGGGTCGGATCGAGGTTGTAAGTCACCGTGTTGGCGGACGCGACGCCGACAGCGGCGCTGGCGGAAAGGGCCGCGACAGCGGCGAGGATGGTGCGCAGTTTCATGAGAACTCCCGGCAAAAAGTTGGGGATGAACAGCAAAGGTACAAAGGTGCGACAGGGAATACGGGCGCTGCGCGCTTACTTCCTGGCCGCGGTCACGATACGAAATTTGATCTGGACATCGTCGGCAACGACGGAAGTATCCTTCCACTCGCCATCGCCGATGTTATACACGGTGCGCTTGATCGGCAGCACACCTTCGAACACCTGGCCGCCGGCGTCCTGGCGATAGCTCGCCGGAATCACCACGTCCTGGGTCTTGCCCTTGATGGTGAGCTTGCCCGCCACCTCGTACTTGCCGGCCGCGCCGGCCTTGATGCTGGTCGACTGGAACACCGCCTTGGGGTACTTGGCCGCGTCGAACCAGTCGCGCCCCTTTACCTCCTTGGTGGTCTCTGCGTCGCCGATCTCGAAGCTGGACACGTCGATCTCGACCTTGGCCGAGGACGCTGCCAGCTTGGCGGGATCGAACGATACCGCGGCATCGAATTTCTTGAACTTGCCTTCCATCGGCACGCCGATCTGGCGGGCCGTCGCGGTGACCGAGCTCTTGGCTGCGTCGACCTGTGCCCAGGCGTAATTCGCCGCGATGCCGGCGGTGGCCAGCGTGGCCGCCATCAGGAGCGCGCTCGGGCGGGGAATGCGTTTCATGAAAAGAACTCCTGTCGCTAGGAGGGCCGTGCGGCCCTCGGTCAATGGTCAGTCAGAGCGGAGAAACGGGGCGGGGCCCCGCCTTGCCCTATTTGAGGAACGGCAGCATGCGCGCCAGTGTACCGTCGCGCTCGATGAACTGATGCTTGAGGGCGGCGGCCGCATGGACTACGACGATGACGGCCATCAGGTAGTTCAGCCAGATATGCGCCAGCTTCAGGATTTCCTTGAGCTCATCGTTTTTCTCGAGCAGCGCGGGCAGTTGCCAGATGCCAAGGTAGACCACGGGAACGCCTGAGGCTGAGCTGTACAGGTAGCCGGTAACCGGCACCACCACGATCAGCACATACAGCAGCACGTGGGCGGCGTGGGCCGCCTTGGCCTGCCAGGCCGGAGTGCCGGCTGCCGGAGCCGGAGCGCGGTGCGTGGCGCGCCAGAGCACGCGCAGCGCGGCAAAGGCGAATACCGTCACGCCGATCCACTTGTGCCATGAAAACAGCTTGAGCTTGAGCATCGACAGGCCCGGGATGCTGGTCATGTACAAGCCCAGCCCGAAGGCGGCAAAGATCAGCAAGGCGATGATCCAGTGCAGGCCGATCGCGGTCGCGCCATAAGCGGACGCCGATGACAGCCCTGGAGCGGTGCCGGTGTGAGCACCGGCTTTGGCTTGGGAATGCATGGAAGAAGACCCCTGCCCTATGCGGGCGTTTCATAAACTTTTACTGAACGGCAATCATGCGTGCCGTTGAATTCTCGCATTATTGTGCGCCCGGCGTGTTGCGGAACGGTCTGAAATTCATGGAATCATTCAAATGGTTTGAAGTGACATTTCGTCGCAACCAGGATGCGGCGCCTGCCCGCCTGTGCGCATGCCGGGCGCGTAACAAAAAAGCCACCCATGGGTGGCTTTTTTGTTACGTGCCTGCGGGCAAGGTGCGATCCGAAACGCTCGGACCGCCCACGCCGGGAAGATTACACCCGTTCGGCGAGGCTCACCGCGCGGCCGATATAGCTGGCCGGGGTCATTTCCAGCAGCAGCTTCTTGGCATCGTCGGGAATCGCCAGGCCGCCAATGAAGGTCTGCAGCGCCTCGCGCGAGATGCCCTTGCCGCGCGTCAACTCCTTGAGCTGCTCGTAGGGGTTGGGCACGCCGAAGCGGCGCATCACGGTCTGGACCGGCTCGGCCAGCACTTCCCAGCAGTTGTCGAGGTCTTCGTCCAGGCGCTCGGGGTTGGTTTCCAGCTTGCCCAGGCCGCGCAGGCAGGCCTCGTAGGCCAGCAGGCTGTAGCCAAAGGCCACGCCCATGTTGCGCAGCACCGTGGAATCGGTCAGATCGCGCTGCCAGCGCGACAGCGGCAGCTTTTCCGACAGGTGGCGAAGCACCGCATTGGCCAGGCCCAGGTTGCCTTCGGAGTTCTCGAAGTCGATCGGGTTGACCTTGTGCGGCATGGTCGATGAGCCGATTTCGCCAGCCTTGGTGCGCTGCTTGAAGTAGCCCAGCGAGATATAGCCCCAGATGTCGCGGTTCAGGTCCAGCAGGATGGTGTTGGCGCGGGCAATGGCGTCGAACAGCTCGGCCATGTAGTCGTGCGGCTCGATCTGGATGGTGTAGGGATTGAAGGTCAGGCCCAGGCGGGTCTCGATCACTTGCTTCGAGAAAGCTTCCCAGTCGAAGGCCGGATACGCCGACAGGTGCGCATTGTAGTTGCCCACCGCGCCGTTCATCTTGCCGAGCAGTTCCACGCGCTGGATGCGTTCGATGGCACGTGCCAGGCGCGCCGCCACATTGGCCATTTCCTTGCCCAGCGTGGTCGGGCTGGCCGGCTGCCCGTGAGTGCGCGACAGCATCGGCTGGCGGGCGTTGGCGTGGGCCAGTTCCACCAGGCGCGCATGCACGCGCTGCAGCGCCGGCAGGATCACGCCTTCGCGGGCGCCCTTGAGCATCATGCCGTGCGAGGTATTGTTGATATCTTCCGAGGTGCAGGCGAAATGGATGAATTCGCTGGCGGCTTCCAGCTCGGCGTTGCCCTTGACCTGCTCCTTGAGCCAGTACTCCACGGCCTTCACGTCATGGTTTGTGACCGCCTCGATCTCCTTGATGCGCGACGCATGGGCTTCGGTGAAATTGTCCACCAGGGCCAGCAGGGCCGCTTCGGATGCCGGCGAGAACTTGGGCATATCCGGCAGGCCGGCTTGCGACAGCGCGATCAGCCAGTGCACTTCGACCTTGACGCGGTTGCGCATGAAGGCAGCTTCCGAGAGCCACTCGCGCAGCGCATCGGCCTTGGAGGCGTAGCGGCCATCGATGGGGGACAGGGCGGTGAGCGGAGAAAGCGAGGAAGAAGACATGCTGGGAGACCGGAGGGATAGGGGAACTGGTTACGCAAGCGTGGCCGGGCGGGCAAATTGCGCGGGCACGTGGCCTGGCGCCACCCCTGGCGAGCCGAAGCGGTCAGCGACAAGACCGGAACGGATCAAAAGAGGTGAAAAAGCACCGAAACGATACCGAAGCGGCACGAAAAGAGACTAATCAGGCGCGCCAACCGACTGGCAGCGCGGCGGAAAGCGGGCATTTTACCATCGTGGCTGTCCTTCTGTGGACGCGTTCGCGGGCCCGGCCACCCCGCGCGTATCGGCATCACGACACTGCTGCGCCCACCCGGGGCACATCCGGGGCGGGGCACGGGTATACTCGCGCTCGCCGATCCGCTAGCCTGTTATGAAGTGCATCGGGCATGCCGGCCGGACGCTTCGGCGTGGCCGCGGTGCCTGGAGCGCCGATGCACTTCATAACAAGCTCGAGGGGAGTCCATGAAGCTGTATGCATCGCAAACCAGCCCTTACGCGCGCAAGGTGCGCGTGGTGATGGCGGAAAAGAAGATCGACTACCAGATGGTCGAGGTGGACGTGTGGTCGCCCGACACCACCATCGGCCAGTTCAATCCGCTGGGCAAGGTACCGTGCCTGGTCATGGAAGACGGCGGCGCGATTTTCGATTCGCGCGTGATCGTCGAGTATGTCGACACGCTGACGCCGGTCAGCCGGATGATTCCGCAAGCCGGGCGCGAGCGCGTCGAGGTACGCTGCTGGGAAGCGCTGGCCGACGGCCTGCTCGATGCCGCCCTGCTGGCGCGCCTGGAACACACCCAGCGCGAGCCGGAGCAGCGCAGCGAGCGCTGGGTCAAGCGCCAGCTCGGCAAGATCGACGCCGCGGTGGCCGCCATCGCCGACGGCATGGCCGACCGGCCCTGGTGCTCGGGCAACCATTACTCGCTGGCCGACGTGGCCGTGGGTTGCGCGTTGTCGTATCTCGACTTCCGCTTCCCGGACATCGCCTGGCGCGAGCGCCACCCGCGTCTCGCGGTGTACCAGGACAAGCTCGGCAAGCGCCAGTCGTTTATCGACACCGAGCCGCCGCGCGGCTGAGCCGTTCCGGGCTGCCCATGAAAAAACCGGCCAGACGGCCGGTTTTTTCATGCCCTGGCGGCGCCGCGCATCACTGGATGATGCCGCCGCCCAGGCAGATATCGCCGTCGTACAGCACGGCGGACTGGCCCGGCGTGACCGCCCACTGCGCCTGCGCGAAGGTCAGTTGCAGTGCATCACCGGTAGACGCCGTCACCGTGCACGGAGCGTCGCTCTGGCGATAGCGCGACTTGGCCGACAACGTGGTGCCGGCCGCCGGGCCCTCGCCCGCCACCCATGACAGGTCGGCCGCATCAAGCGTGGGCGTGAGCAGCCATGGGTGCTCGTGGCCCTGCACCACATACAGCGTATTGCTGGCCATGTCCTTGCGCGCCACGTACCAGGCATCGCCATTGCCGGTGCGGCTGCCACCCAGGCCGATGCCCTTGCGCTGCCCCAGCGTGTAGAAAGCCAGGCCGATATGCTGGCCGACTTCCTTGCCGTCGGGTGTCATCATCGGGCCCGGCCTGGTCGGCAGGTAGCGGTTGAGGAAGTCGCGGAAAGGCCGCTCGCCGATAAAGCAGATGCCGGTGGAGTCTTTCTTCTTCGCATTGGGCAGGCCGATCTCGGCGGCGATCTCGCGCACCCGCGTCTTGGGCATCTCGCCCAGCGGGAACAGCGTGCGCGACAACTGCGCCTGGTTCAGCCGGTGCAGGAAATAGCTCTGGTCCTTGGTGTGGTCGAAGGCCTTGAGCAGTTCGAACCGGCTCCCGCCCGTCCCTGCCGCCACTTCGCGCACGCGCGCGTAGTGGCCGGTGGCGATGGTGTCCGCGCCCAACGACATGGCATGGTCCAGGAAGGCCTTGAACTTGATCTCGGCATTGCAGAGCACGTCGGGGTTCGGCGTGCGGCCCGCCGAGTATTCGCGCAGGAAATCGGCGAAGACACGATCCTTGTACTCGGCGGCGAAATTGACGGCCTCCACGTCGACGCCGATCAGGTCGGCCACCGACACCACGTCCAGCCAGTCCTGCCGGGTCGAACAGTACTCGCCGTCGTCGTCGTCTTCCCAGTTCTTCATGAACAGGCCGATCACCTCGTAGCCCTGCTGCTTGAGCAGCCACGCCGTCACCGAGGAATCCACCCCGCCCGACATGCCCACCACCACGCGCTTGCCCGCGCTCATGGCCGCGCTCCGCCGGCCACCACCGAGGGATGGGTGTAAAGCGCGTCGAGCGCGAAGCGCTTGCCCGCCAGGTAATCATCGATGCAGGCCATCAGCAGCGGCGTGCGATGCCGATCGGGACAGGCACGGATCTCATCGGCGCTCATCCACACCGTGCGCACGATGCCCACGTCGAGCTGGCGCCCGGCATCGAGCGCGCCCAGTTCGCCGGTAAAGGCAAAGCGCACATACGTGATATCGCCACCCGGCCTCGCCGTGGTGCCGGCCGAATGCGCGCGGGCGGTATAGCAGCCCAGCAGCGCGCGCGGCTCAAAGGTGTGCGCGGTCTCTTCCAGCGTTTCGCGGATGACAGCGTGGATCAGGCTTTCGCCCGGATCGAGATGGCCAGCGGGCTGGTTCAGCCGCAGGCCATCGGGGGTTTCTTCTTCCACCAGCAGGAAGCGGCCGCCGCGCTCGATGACCGCGGCGACCGTGACGCTGGCATTCCAGTCGTGTGACATGATGCACAAATTTTAGGCAATCCGGCATTCTACCGGTTGCCGCCCTTTCGCGCATCTGCGCCACCCGGCCGCGGCGGCGGCTCCGTCACTAAGCCAATAGCAAAGTGCGCTCCGCGGCCTCCGCCGGTGGCAGCGAAGCGATCGCCCGGTCGAGCTGTTCGCACAACGCCCGGCTAGCTGGCGCCAGCGGCCGCCTGACTTCGGAGCCGATCAGGCCGCACAAGGCCAATGCCGCCTTGACCGGCACCGGATTGGGCTCGGAGAACAGCAGCGAGATCAGCGGCGCCAGCCGCGCGAACAGCGCACGCGCGGCTTCGTGGCGGCCTGCCGCCACCATCCGCAGCAGGCGCACGAACAAATCCGGGCGGATATGCGCGCAAGCGGGCACCACGCCGTCGCCGCCGGCCAGCAGGTGGTCAAGCATGGCCGCATCTTCGCCACAGAACACGGCGAGCAGGTCGTTGCCCGCCAGTTCACGCAGCCCGGTGGCATCGCACTCCTTGACCGCCACGATGCGTGGATGCAGCGCCAGCCGCCGCACCAGTGCCGGGGACAGCGAGCAACCCGTGCGCTTGGGCACGTTGTACAGCATCAGCGGCCGCCAAGTCGCGTCCGCCACGCGCTCGAAATGCCAGGCAATGCCTTCGTCGCCCGGCCGCAGGTAATACGGCGGCGGCACCAGGTAGCCAGCCAGGTCGAAGCGGTCGAGCTGGCGCACCTGCTCGCAGACGGCGCGGGTATCTACGCCGCCGGCACCGGCCAGCACGGGCACCGTGCCGTCCACCGCCTCCAGTACCGCGGCGGTAAACGTCAGCCGCTCCGCCGGAGAGAGCAGTCCGCCCTCCCCGGTCGTGCCCAGGATGACCAGCCCGTCCACGCCACTTGCCACATAGTGCGCGGCCAGGCGTTGCGCGCCGGGCAGGTCCAGTTCGCCGCCCCGCATCGGCGTGACCAGCGGCAGCCACAGCGCCGCGGGGGATTTTTCGCGCTGCGCCGGCGCAAGACCCGCCCGCGCGGCGGCGCTGTCTTCGCGCGAAGCCCCGCCGGTGTCAATGCGCGGCATGGTCTTGCCCCAGCATCGTCGTGACACCGAACTCGGCAGCCGGCAAAGCCATCATGATGGCGTGCATGGCGGCATCGCGGCCACCGCGCTCGACTTCCACATGCAGCGTGGTCTCGCCATGGCGATGGTCCACTTCGACCACGTAGATGCGCGCGAGCTGGCCGATCGCGCGGTGCAGCGACTGGCGCAGCGCGAAGACCTGGCCCGACGCCACCGCCAGCCGCAGCCGGATCCAGCTGTGCACGGTGTCCACGGCCATCCCCGGCGCGGTGGCCGGTGCAGCTTCGATGCCGGATGCGGGGAGGCGTCCGGTGCGGGAATCGTTGCGTGATTGGCCACGGGAAAGACGGCGGCGCGGCACGGAAGCGAAGGCCACGGCAAGGCTCGACTGTCGCATTTGAGCGGGACCCGCGTTGGGCGGGTCGTCTGTTGGAGATGGATCCATGCTAGGCAGGGCGGCCTCAAGTTGATGCAGTATTCGCCGCCGGCGCCATCAAAATGTCATCAAGATGGCAAGGCGGCGGCGTCCTGCTCAGAACGTCTTGGTGATCGAAGCCCAGGCGGTAGCCTTGCCGATGTAGCGGCCAGGCACGTTGGTATAGACCGACTTGTGGGCGTTGGTGTCGATATAGGCGATCGCCAGTGCGAAGCCCTTGCCCA
>NZ_JFJV02000186.1:0-14673 GCF_000611145.1 Cupriavidus sp. SK-3
AAACCAACACCGCCCAAACAAACAGCGACCAACCCGTTGTGGACCGGGCGCGGTGGTGAACGTCTAGGGCAGATCAAGCCGGTGCCACCGCGCCCGCCTCACCACGAAACCATTGAGGGGCGATATGTCGTGGTGATCCGTGCCGGCAACGTCAGATGGGCCAACGGGCAAGCATTCCGCTACGGAGGCCTCACCGCGCAACCAGCGGTGGCGACGCCGCCCCCCTCAAGGCGGCGTCGATGGTGCCGGTTGCCATCCTCTCAGTCGGGAAACTTCACATGCAGTGCACTGCCGGCCGCGCGGGCCTGGCAAGCCAGCGTCCAGCCGGCCTCCCGGTCGGCGGCATCGAGCACATGGTTCTCGCCCAACGTCGCCTCACCCTGCATCACCTGGCACATGCAAGCCCCGCAAAGGCCGGAACGGCAGGAGTTCGGCGCCACCACGCCGGCGCGCAGCATGGCGTCAAGCACGGTTTCGCCCGCCTGGGCGTCGAGCCGGTGGCGCACACCATCCAGTTCGACCTCCAGCGCGGCCGGAGCGGAAGCAGGCGCAGCCGCTTCCTCGGCTTGCGCTGCGGACGGCGGTGGCGCGCCGAAGCGCTCCACGTGAATCCGCTCGCGTGCCACGCCAAGCGCCTGCAAGGCTGCCTGGGCACCGTCCATAAACGGCCCCGGCCCGCAGATAAAGCAGTCGGCGTGGCCCCACGGCGAGGCAAGTGCTTCAAGCTGGGCCTGCGAGGGCGGCCCCTGCACGCTGTCCAGCCAGTGGATCACACGCAGCCTGTCTGCGTGGCGCGCGGCCAGTTCGCGCAGCGCATCGCGGAAGATCACGCTGCGTTCGTCGCGGTTGGCATAGATCAGCGTAACGTTGCCGCCGCCGTGGCGCAGGGCGGCCTTGGCGATCGACAGCACCGGCGTGATGCCGCTGCCACCAGCGAACAGCAGCAGGTCGCCATCGAGGCTGCGCGGCGTGAACACGCCCGCGGGTGGCATCACGTCAACCGTGTCGCCAGCCCCGAGCCGGTCGCAGATCCAGTTGGATACGCGGCCGCCGCGCACGCGCTTGATGGTCACCCGCAGCGCGCTGTCGACCTGGGGGCTGCTGGACAGCGAGTAGCAGCGCTGCTGCGCGGCGCCTTCCAGCGGCACCTTGAGCGTCAGGAACTGGCCCGGCCGGTAGGCGAAGGTATCGCGCAGTCCGTCTGGCAGCTCGAACACCAGCGAGCTTGCCTCGTCGGTTTCGGCCACCACCTGGGCGATGCGCAGCGGATGGAATTGCGTTTGCGCCATGATGTCCGCGATCAGGATATGCCCATGATGGTCTGCGCATTGTCGATACGCAGCTCGGCGCCGTTGACGAAGCGCGACTCGTCGGAGGCCAGGAACAGCACCAGGTTTGCCACGTCGCCGGGCAGGCACATGCGCTGCATCGGATCTCCGCCCGCCTGCTCGTGGGTGACCGGGGCGTCGGCCGCGCCCTGCATCAGCGCGGCCGTCATCGGCGTCAGGATGCCGTCCGGATGCACGGAGTTGCAGCGGATCTTGTAGCCGCGTTGCTTGCAGTAGGCCGCCACGCTGCGGGTGAGCGCGGCGACCGCGCCCTTGCTGGCGCTATAGGCACAGAACACGCCCATGCCGCCCAGCGCCGCCACCGAAGACATATTCACGATGACCCCGCCGTTCTCCTTCATCGCGCCCACGCCGTACTTGCATCCGAGGAAGTAGCCATCGGCATTGATGCGCATCACGCGCTGCCATTGCTCCAGCGTGGTGTCCTCCACCGAGCCCAGCGCCAGCACCGCGGCGTTGTTGACCAGCACGCCAGGCGTGCCGAAGCGGTCCTGGGTGTGCTTCATGACCTGCTGCCAGCCGGCTTCACTGGCGATATCGTGAGGCACAAAGATGGCGGCGTCGCCGATCTCGCGCGCCACGGCGTGGCCGGCCTCCTCGTTCAGGTCGGTCAGCACCACGCGCGCGCCCTCGCGCGCCAGCAGTAAGGCGTCTTCCCTGCCGACGCCGCTGGCGGCGCCGGTGACGATGGCGATCTTTCCTTCAACTCGGTTGCTCATGGCTTGTCTCTTGGATGTGTTCGTCGATATCTTTATTGCGGCCTGGCCAAAACCGGCCGGCGAGCGGAAGGCCGCTCACGTAGGGATTCGATGCAACGCCGAGCGCCGTGCGCCCGCCCGGGTACAGGCCCGGATCGGCGCGGGCGCCTGGTTCACGTCAGGCCGCCCGCAGGCTGGCCAGCGGCGCCGAGGTGGAGTAGGCGCCGTCCACATAGACCAGCGGCGCCACGTCGCCGGCCAGCCGGACTTCGCGCAGGCGGCCGATAAAGACGGCATGGGTGCCGTAGTCGAAACGGCCGTCCTGTTCGCAGATCAGGTTTGCCTGGGCATCGCGCAGGTAGGGCACGCCCAGCAGGTCGGCCTCCCACTGGCCCGTGGTGAAGCGGTCCTCACCCTTGAGCCGGCCGCTGCAATCGACAGCGATGTCGCGATGATCGGCCGCCAGCAGGTTGACGCAGAAATCCACCCCGGCATTGAGGGCCGGGTAGATCGAGGCATTGCGGTGGATGCAGATCAGCAGCGAGGGCGGATCCGCGGACAGGGAATCGACCGCGGTGACCGACATCGAATAGCGGCGCTCGCCCTCGCGGCAACTGACCACCGCGACCGAGCGCGCCATGCGGCGCATCGCCATCAGCATATCGTCGCGCAGCGACGGGGAAATATTCGGGTTCATCATGCCTCCTGCCTGTGTGATGCGCGGCGCAGTAGCCGCATCGCGCCGCGCCATGGTGTTAATCCGCTTTACCCTGCCCGGTAGCCCCGCCCGCCAGCGCATCGGCGGCGATCAGGCCGAAGGTCATGGCCGGCCCGATGGTGGCGCCCGCGCCCGGATAGCTGGCGCCCATCATCGAGGCGCTGCTATTGCCGATGGCGAACAGCCCGTCAATGGGCGAGCCGTCCTCGCGCAGCACGCGCGCGCTGGCGTCGGTCGCCAGCCCGCCCTTGGTACCGATATCGCCCGCGTCGATGCGCACCGCGTAGAACGGTGCGCGGCCGATCGGCGCCAGGCACGGGTTGGGACGGACCTGGGTGTCGCCGTAGTAGGTATCGAAGACGTTGTCGCCCTTGCCGAAGTCCTCATCCACCCCGCTCGCCGCAAAGCCGTTCATGCGCTCGACGGTGTGCGCCAGGCCGCCGGGGTCGATACCGGCCAGCCGGGCGAGCGCGTCGAGCGAATCGGCGCGCAGCAGGACGTCCGCGAAGGCAGCCGGGATACGGCGGTCCGGCATGACCGAGCCGGGCAGGATCGGCCCGCAGGGATACTTGCGGCGGAAGGTCGCATCGAACACCAGCCACGCCGGCACGCTGCAGCCAGACTGCGCGTGGTCGCGGTACATCGCGGGCACGAACTCGGAGTACGGCGCGGCCTCGTTGACGAAGCGCTTGCCCCGCCCGTTGACGACGATGCAACCGGGCAAGGCCCGCTCGACAAAGATCGCGCGCTGCTTTTCCTCGCCGCTGACCTTCACCGTTGGCGCGCCCCATACATGCGACATCAGCTCCAGCGCCGCGCCCGCACGCTGCGCGGCCTGGATGCCGTCGCCGGTGTTGTGGGGCGGCGTGGCGCTCCACTCTGCCCGGCTGGGGCTCGGCAGATATTGCTCCCGCATGGCCTGGTTCCGCTCGAAGCCGCCCGCGGCCAGGATCACGCCGTGCCGGGCTTCGATGCGTGCCTGCGCGCCATTGCGCCGCGCCAGCACGCCGGTGACGTGCGCCACGCCGTCCTGCTGCTCCAGCAGCAAGTCTTCCAGCGCGGTATCGAGCCACAGCGGAATGCCGCGCGCCATCATGGCATGGCGCAAGCCGCCCACGAGGCTGTTGCCAAGCGTGAGCCGGCGGTCGCGCGCCGTGCGCCGGCGCCAGCCAAGATCCAGCCAGTAGCGCCCGAACTGCCGGGCCGCCACGCCCAGCCAGCCGCGGCTCTTGCTCAGCATGGCGTGGGCCTCGGCGGACGTCACCGCAACCCGGCCCGCGACCAGCGTCCCCGGAGACGGCGGACGCAGTCGCGCGAACTCCTCACCCAGAAGCGCGCCATCGAAAGGCATCGGGTCCAGCGCGCGATATCCGGGCAGCGCACCCGGCAAGCGCTGGAAGTAGTCGGCGTAGAGCGGCAGCGAGTAGTAACGCACCCCGGTGCGCTGCTCCAGATAGGCAAGCATGCGCGGGCCGTGCTCCAGGTAGGCGCGCAGCTTGGCGGGGGTGGAGCGCCCTTCGGTGCACGCTTCGAGATAGGTTAGCGCGGCGTCGTAGTTGTCGCTGCCGCCTGCTTCTTCGATATGGTGGTTGAGCGGGATCCAGATCCCGCCGCCGGACACCGCCGAGGTGCCGCCGTACTGGCCGCTCTTCTCCAGCACCACCACGGACAGGCCGCGATCCGCCGCGCGGCAGGCTGCCAGCATGCCACCCGCGCCGGAACCGACCACCACCACATCAAACACTCCGGTATTGCCTGCCTGCCCTGCGCCCTGGTTCATGTTCCTCTCCACGCCTGCCTCAGATAAAGAAATCGGTGTTGGCACGGCCCATCATCACGCCGCCCAGGTTCTGGCCGAAGCGATCCAGGTTGTTGGCGTAGTGGGCGCGCGCCGCGTGCAGGTCCAGGAAGCGCCGTACCAGCGGATTGCTGACGTAGATGCCATTGCCGCCGGCATAGCGCAACAGGCTGTCGGCGAGTTGCGCGCAACGCTGGGCCACCTGCGACGACTGATAGCGGAAATGCAGGCGGCGCGCGGTATCGAGCTGCTCGCCGCGGTGCGCCGTTGCCATCAGCTCGTCGAAATTGCGGCGCAGGATGGTGCGCATCTCGTCGATGCCGGCCGCCGCGTTGGCGCAGGCGAGTTGGGCGCCGCCGTCCTCGGCCGTCCTGCCGCCACTGTTGGCGCTGACCCGGCCGTCGGCATAGGCAACGAAATCGTCGAGTCCGCCTTCCAGCGCGCCGATGCAGGCCGTGCAGACGGCACGCACAAAGATCTGGGCGAACGGCAACTGGTACAGCGGCGCCTTGTTGAGGGACAAGCCCGGGCTGGTGCCCATGGCGCCGTCGATGGCGCTGTGGGTCCGGTAGGCCGGCACGAACACGTCGTCCACCACGATGTCGTGGCTGCCGGTGGCGCGCAGGCCCAGCACATCCCAGTTGCGCACGATGGTGTAGTCGCTGCGCGGCAGCAGGAAGGTCCGGTACTCGGGCGCGGCGCCAGCCTGCTGCGGCGGCACCAGGCCGCCGAGGAAGATCCAGTCGCACAGTTCGCTGCCGCTGGAGAACTTCCAGTGCCCGGACAAACGGAATCCGCCGTCCACCGGCACCACCTTGCCCACCGGCATATACGTCGAGGCAATCAGGGTGGCGTTGTCGGTGCCCCAGACGTCCTGCTGCGCGCGGTCGTCGAACAAGGCAAGCTGCCAGTTGTGCACGCCTACCACGCCATAGACCCACGCGGTGGACATACAGCCCTTGGCGAGGGCCATCTGGATGTCGAAGAAGGTCTGCGGATCCAGTTCATAGCCGCCGTAGCGGCGCGGCTGCAAGACCTTGAATAAGCCCGCGGCCTGCATGTCGGCCACGGTTTCGGCCGGGATGCGCGATTGCGCCTCGGCCTGGCCGGCGCGCTGCGCCAGCACCGGGATCATTTCGTGCGCGCGGCCGATCAGTTCGGCCGCCAGTCCTTCGGGGTAGTTGTCTCGATGCACCGCCATCTCCTCTTGCCGGCCACCGGGCCGGTCTTGTCGTGCCTTCATGCTGGCATCGCCGCTGCCCCGCGCCATCGTCCGAGGGGACTAGTCGCGCAGCGGCGATGGTCCGATGGCTCGCTCAGGCGAGCGCGCGCAGCTTGCGGCCCTGGGCGCGGAAGTGCGGGATCACGTGCTCGCCGATATTGCGGATGGTTTCAAGCTGGGCCCATTGCGGCACCGTGCCCATCTGGCAGATGAACAGGATCTCGTCGGCGCCGGCGTCGATCAGGCGCTGCACATAGCCGATGCAGTCCTCCACCGTGCCGTAGGCATGATTGGGGTTGAGCATCATCATCGACGGATCGCTGAAATCCACCGTGACCTTCTCCGAGGCGAAGCTGGTCTTGATCACGGCCTTGCCCTGCGCGTCCCGCTCGGTGACGTTCTCCGCGTCCCATGCATCGGGATTGGGACGCTCGCCGCCGGAGTACCAGTACGCCAGCGACTCCATGAAATAGCGCTGCCCCTTGATGCCAATCTTGCGCGCGGCCTTGCCGTCTTCCAGCACGATGGTCGGACACAGGGCGGCAAGATGCTGGTGAGGACGGAAACCAACCTGGTCCTCCGCCTGGCGCGTCTCGTAGGCTTCGCGATAGATTGCGTTCTTCTTTGCCACATCTTCCGGGCCACCAAAGCCAAGCACCAGCGCGCCCATGCCGCGCGCGCCGGCACGCTTGAGCGTATCGGCGTTGGTGCAGGCCAGATACATCAGCGGGTGCGGGTCCTGGCGTGGCTTGGGATGGATGGGGCGGCGCGGAATCTTGATGAATTCGCCATCGTGCTCGATCTCGTCCTGGGTCAGGATCTTCGGGATCAGGTACATCGCCTCGTCGATCATCGGGTGCAGGGTTTCGAGGTCGTAGCCAAAGGTGCCCGCCTCCTGCTGCGTACCGCCCTTACCTACGCCAAAATGCACGCGCCCGCCGGAGAGAATGTCGAGCGTGGCCACGCGCTCGGCCACCTTGACCGGATGATTCATCGCCGGCGGCAGGCAGACCACGCCGTGGCCGATGCCGATGCGGCGCGTGCGCCCGGCCACGAAGGCCAGGAAGGTCTCCGGCGCGCTCATGTGCGCGTAGTTGGTCAGCGCCGTGTGCTCCACCGCCCAGACGACATCGAAACCCATGTCCTCGGCGAGTTCCACCTGCTCCATGATTTCGTCGAACACCTTGTGGTCGCCGGCGCGCGACGCGTCGACAGTCTGCGCTTCGTAGATCAGCGAGAATCGCATTGCAGTCCCCTTCCTTTGCATTTGGTTTCCAGGCCATCGGCCGGCAGCACCGCCGCGTTCTCGTGGCGGGCGGCGCCATCGCCGGCACCGTCATTGCTGGCCTGCGTGAGCGCAGTGTGAGCGGCCGGGGAAAGTGCGGCATCGTCTGATTGGATTATGCGCAGCGGCACCGTATCCCTATCATGTCCGGGACCACTCACCACATGCACATGGATACGCCGTCATGAAGATTCCTCCGCTGATTCCTCCACCGACTCCTCCGCTTCGCCAGACACTGCTGGCTGCCCTGCGGACAAGCACCGTCGCGCCCGCCATCCTGCTGTCCGGCGACGACGGCTATCCGTCGCCCAGACTCCGTGCCGTGTGCCGCCAGGCGGCGGCAGCCCGCTGACAAGGAGCGCCAGCATGCAATCGAACCTCTTGCTTTACCCGGTGGACGATATCGATGCCGCGCTGCCGTTCTTCGAGCAAGGCCTGGGCCTGGCGGTGAAGTTTCGCGATGGCGGGCGCTATTGCGCGCTTGACGCCGGCCCCATCACGCTGGCGCTGGTGGCCGGCGAGGAGCGGCTTGTCTCCCAGCCCGCCCTGGCGTTCCGGCTCGAGGCCGGCGCGGATATCGCCGCGGCGATCGAGCGCCTTCTGGCGGGCGGCGCGCGCATCGCGCAGCCGCTTGCCAGCGGCCCGCACGAGCTGCGCGCGGTGCTGACCACACCGCAGGGATTCCCGCTGGTGGTCACCGCCAAGGCCGCCAAGCCGGCGGGCTAGTGCTCAGCCGAGCGCCAGCACGCTGCTGAGCAGCATGCGCACCAGCGTGGCCTGCCGGGTCGCGCCGGTCTTGGAGAAGATGGCGCGCAGGTGGGCGCGCGCCGTATTTTTGCTGATACCGAGCTCCTCGGACGCTTCCTCCAGCGCGAGGCCGTTGGCCAGCTGCAGTGCGAGCTGGGTTTCCGCCGGCGTGAGATCGAACAGCTTGCGCATCAGCTCGTGCGAGGCCTGCGACTTGCGCTCCGGGTCGCGGATGAAGATCACGCACGCAGGCCGTCGCTTATTGTCTTCCGACCACGCGCCCAGCGGAATCGTGCGGATCAGCACGCCCAGCTTCGCGTTGCCCGAAGGCCGCGTGATCGACATCGCTTCCATCACCGCCGGAGCCGCGCCGACATGGCCCGTGATGGCCTGGCGCAGCAGGCGCTGGAACTGGCGGTTCTCCTGCGTGTACTCGACATCCAGCGATCCCTTGGCATTACGGATGCCGTCCTTGTCGGCAAGGATCTCGTCCGCGGCCGAATTGGTCCGCATGATGGCACCGGTCTCGTCGAGTATCGCCATGCCGACCAGCATGCGGTCGATGGCGCTGGCGTACAGGGTGCGCTCCGACTCCACCACATCCATGCGCGAGTGCAGATCCACCGCGTGCCGCAGGTGCGGCAGCAGCGTCGCGCAAATGGCTTTATCCGCCGCCGAGAAGTCAGGCGCCTCGGCGTTGCGGCAGACGCGGAAGCGGCATTCCACGCCTTCGTCGGTGCGGATGTCCGCGCCTAGCAGATAGCGAATGCCGAGCGGCTTCAGGAACTGCTGGTACAGGTCGCTCTTGCACCACGCGCTGGTGCCAAGCTGCTCGTCGATCGTCACCACCCGGTCGGCAGGCAGGCCAACGAAGGGGTCCAGCGCATAGTAGTAGTTGTTGTACTCAGCCTCGCCGGGCAAGGCCGTGCCGCCCTCTTCGCTGGCGTTCACCATCAGGCCTGGCCGGTCGCTGGCGGGCGAGCGCAGGATCAGCGTGACGTAATTCGCACGCAGGTGGGTGCGGATGAGTTCCAGCGCCTTGCTCCATGGCACCTGCTCCAGGGCGCCCTGGTAGATCTTGCCAAGCAGCGTGCTGAAATCCGTCAGCGAGAGCGACACCGGCGCCTGGCAAGGCGCCGCTTCCTGACTGTGGCTTGCCTCCATCAACATACCTCTTTGTCTCCCGTTATCCACGCCTGGCTCTGCGGCCGGCGTTCGCCATGACAGCCGCTCCATGGCGCAATGTGATGCCGCCGTGGTCTCGCGTTACGCGGCGTTGCCAGTGCTTGTTCTTGCACCCGCTTTTCCGCTTGCGGACAGGTCAGACCTTACCCTCCTGGCGCGCGCTCACATACCGCAAACGGACTAGGCAACACCCCTCTCGGGACAATCCCTGAGCCTTGCCGACGCCTGGCTCCTCACTCAAACAGACGATGCGAAGGCCCGGCCGCGCCGGTAGAAATGGGCGGACGCAATCCTGCGCGCCATCCCTTCCAACCACTTCGCGAGGAGACCTGCCATGGCGGCAAACGAGACCGGAAAGACCGCAGTGATCACTGGCGCCGGCGGCGGCATAGGCCGGGCCCTGGCCCACGCGCTCGCCGCGCAGGGTGTGGCGCTGGTGCTGGCGGACAAGGATGCCGATGCGCTGCTGCGCGTGCACGGCGAACTGGCACACCACCGGCAAACGATCGAAGTACAGCAAACCGACGTGGCGCAGGCTGCCCAGGTCGAGCAGCTCTGCGCGCGCAGCTTCGCACTGCTGGGCCGGGTCGACCTGCTCTTCAACAATGCCGGCGTGCTGGCGACCGGCGCCTGCTGGGAACTGGATACCGCCGTGTTCGAGCGCGTGCTGAATGTCAACCTGTGGAGCGTCATCCACAGCTTGCGCGTCTTCGTGCCTCGCATGGCGGCGCAAGGCAGCGGGCACATCGTCAACATCGCCTCGATGGCGGGTCTTGCCGTGGGCCCCTGGCTTGCGCCCTATACCGTGTCCAAGCAGGGCGTGGTGGCGTTGAGCGAAGGGCTGGCGATGGAGCTGCAGGCGGCGGGCCTGCCGCTCAAGGTATCGGTGGCATGCCCGGGCCCGGTGGCCACCGGCATTGCGCTCGACCTGCCGGCCGGCGCGCAAGACAGCGTCGGAGGCATGAACGAGGCGCTACAGGCGAGTATCGCGCAGGGCATGCCGGCGGCAACCATGGCCAGGCACATCCTCGACGGCGTGTCCGCCGGCGACTTCTGGATCCTGCCGCACGCCGAAGCCGTCGCCGCCGCGCAAGCGCGCGCCAATGGCATCGCCAGCGGCAAGGCGCCGGCCTTCGCCTTCTGAAGCGCCTGTCTGGCCAGCACCGCTGCACATCCTCCCGTCCGCATAAGGAAAAACCAATGCAATTCGACCCGCAAGTCCGTGCCCTGCTCGACGCCATGGCGCAGTTCCCGCCACTCGACTTCACCACCATCACACCGCAGGCCTACCGGGCCGTGCTGGCCGCGCACCCCGCGTTCACGCCGGGCGATGCGGTCGCGGAAGAACGCGAGCTGAGCGTGGCCGGCGCTGCCGGCCCCTTGCCCGCCCGCCTCTACCGGCCGTACGGCAATGGGCCCTGGCCGCTCACGGTGTTCTTCCACGGCGGCGGCTTCGTCACCTGCGGAATCGAAACGCATCACAACATCTGCCGCTCGCTGGCGAACCGCGCGGGCACCCTGGTGCTGTCGGTCGGCTACCGGCTAGCGCCGGAGGCATGCTTTCCCGCGGCCGCCGACGATGCCTGCGCGGCACTGCGCTGGAGTGCCGCGAACGCCGCCGAACTGGGCGCGCTGCCGGACAGGCTGGCTGTCGCCGGCGACAGCGCGGGCGGCAACCTGGCTGCGGTTGCGTGCCAGCAATTGCGTGGCAGCGTGGCGCTGCGCCACCAGTTGCTGCTTTACCCCTACCTGGATTGCGCGGATGAATCCGGCAGCTGGCGCACCTTCTCGCAGGGCTGCTTCCTGACCGGGGACATGCTGCGCTGGTATGCCCGCCACTATCTCCCCGACCCGCGCCATGCCGCCGATGTGCGCGCCAGCCCGCTGCGCCAGCGCGAACTGGCGGGCGTGGCGCCGGCCACCATCATCACCGCCGAATGCGACCCCCTGCGCGATCAGGGCGAGGCCTACGGCGCCGCCATGCAGCATGCCGGCGTGGCTGCCGCCATCCATCGCTGGCCTGGGCAGATTCACGGCTTCATGAGCATGCAAGGCGTGCTTGAGGCGGCCGACGCCGCACTCGACCTGGCGGCGGCCGCCTTGCGCACCGCCTTTGCCGACGAGCGGGAGGCGGCATGAGCGCCACACCGATCGGCGACGTGCTGCGCGCCATCGCTACCGGTCAGCGGGTCGTGGTCATCGAGGATGACACCGCGCAAGCCAGCGGCTGCGTGCTGGTTGCGGCGGACAAGGTCAGCGAGTCCGACGTCAATTTCATGGCGGCGCACGCGCGCGGCCTGGTCTGCCTGGCCATCACCGAATCCAGGCGGCGGCGGTTGAGCTTGCCGATGATGGCGGGAGGAGACAGGCAGCGCGAGCCGTTCACCGTGTCGATCGAAGCGGTGGAAGGCGTCTCCACCGGCATCTCCGCCGCCGACCGTGCGCTGACGATGCGCGTGGCCAGCGCCGCGCATGCAAGCGCCGGCCACCTGGTCCAGCCGGGCCACGTCTTTCCCATCGTGGCGCAACCCGACGGCGTGCTGCGCCGCGCCGGCTTTGCCGAAGCCTGCTCGGACCTGCCAAGACTAGCGGGGCGCGAGGCCGCGGGCGCCTACACGGTGTTGCTGGACGATGCCGGCGAGTTGCTGCGCGGCGCCGCGCTGCTGGCCTTCGCCCGCGAGCACGGCCTGATGGTCTGCGCGATCAGCGACCTGATCCATCATCGCCTGCTGGTGGAGGGCGCGGTGCGCCGCAGCCAGAGCAGCCGGCTGGCCACGCCCTACGGCGAGTTCGCCGTGCATGCGTACTACGACGAACCCATCGACGCCGTGCATCTGGCGCTGGTGCTGGGCCTGCCGGAGCCTGGCAAGCCAGTGCTGACGCGCGTGCAGACGGTGGAGACCTTGCGCGATGTGCTCGCATTCGAGTCAGCGCAAACCCCGGCGGCGCACGCGCCAGGCTGGAACCTGGCGCGCTCGCTGGCGCGCATCGGCGCGGAGGGTTGCGGCATCCTGGTCTTGCTGGCCGAGCGCGAGCCGCCGCAGCGGCTGCTTGAACAGGTCTCGCGCCTGGGCCAAGCCGGGGAACAGCCCAAGCCGCCATCGTTCGCGCAGCGGGCCCTGGGCGTGGGGGCGCAGATCCTGCGGGACCAGGGTGCGCGCAAGCTGCGGCTGTTGAGCCAGCCGGTGCCCTATCGCAATATCGCGGGCTTCGAACTGGAGGTTGCAGAGTTCGTGCCGCCGGGATGAGCGAGTGCGGATTCGCACGAAGCGTACGGGCAATACCCGGGGTAGAGTCAATGAATCATGCATTCCCGAAATACCGCAAACAGGAGATGCAGATAAAGCAGATGCTATTGCAAGTCTTGCCAATGGCGGCAGTGATATTGGCCCGAGCCGGGCAATGGCTTTGTGCTCTTGTTCCGGCTCTTCTCGCCTTCCGAACAGTTCTACGCCGGCAAGTGGCAACTGGGTGATGTCACGGAACTTGCACGTTAACCCAGCACTTCGCCTGGGTCTCTGACGGAGTGCGCGCCGCCGGGCTGAGCCAGCGCGGCGATCTCCCGGCCCAGGCGCCTGCCTGCACCGCCTCGCGCTCGCCCACGCCATCCGGCAACCACAACACAAGATGAAACCCGGCGTGCTCCCCGCTGACACGCAAACGCACCCAGCACCGCGCGCAGTTCCGCCAGCACGATATCGCGGCGGCGCAGGTACACGCTCCGGGAAACGCGCAGGTGGCGAGACTGCGCACCGGAGCGGATAAAGGACGCCAGCGCTAGCTGCTCAACCAGGCGTTTCTATTGATGTTGGCGGCCATGGGTATCGAGTTGGATGTGGTGGTTATTTGGGAGGAGAAGTTGTAGCGTTTGCGGCTTGTTTGGGCGGCGTTGGTTGTTGGACCCAAGGGCGACGAGAAGAAAGCCGACCCTGCCGGGGGCAGAGCAATCAGGCTTATGTGGGGCCGGTGGTTGCGTCGTACGGCCCTGAGCGTTGGCTGGCGTGTTCTACCGGCTTGAAGGCCAGCGCAATGGCATGACCCATGGGTTTCGTGGTGCAGCCCCTGACCTCGTGCGCGGTGAGCGTTCGGCCATCTGCCGTTCGCGGTGCCGAGCGCCGCGACACTGCCTGACTTACTGGTTTCGTGGTTTTGTCTCTAACGGTGGCCGCCCGGCCATTTGATGCCCTGCCCTGCCGGCGCGAGCGGCACCTTGCTATCAATCCCTGAGGTTCCCCCGAAATTTCGCCTACCAAGAGGTGAGGTATAACCTCAACCAGTTGGAAGGAAGCTAAATGCGAAAGATACCGAAACAGGAATTCACGGCGGAGTTCAAGGAACAGGCCGTCAGGCAACTGCGTGCCGGGAAGACGACAGGAGAACTGGCTGCCGAATTGGGCGTGTCTGATCAGACACTGCGCAACTGGCGCAAGGCCGCCGAGGCGGGCAAGCTCCATGGGGCCGGTGCCAAGCCTGTGACTGCTGAACAGATGGAGCTGTCGCGCCTGCGCGCGGAGAACAAGCGCCTGGCAATGGAGCTTGAAATAGCAAAAAAGGCAGCGGCGTACTTCGCGAGGGACCTTCTGTGAAGTACGCCTGGATCGAGCAGGAACGCGCCACATATCCGCTGGCGATTCTCTGTGGTGTCCTGACAGTCAGTGTGAACGGCTATCGGGCCTGGAAGCGCGGCGGCACACCGTCGCGCAAACGCCTGACCGATACGCAAATGATGACGTTGATCCGCGCGATCCATGCCCAACTCAAAGGCGCGTATGGATCGCCACGCATGCTCCGGGAAATCCGTGCGCGAGGCTTCCCAGCCTCCAAGGAACGGGTCGAGCGGCTGATGCGCGAGAACGGCATTCGTGCCCGGCACAAGCGACGCTGGCGGGCAACGACGAATTCCAGGCACTCACTGCCGATCGCGCCGAATCGACTGGAGCGCAACTTCTCGCCAGCAGCGCCAAATCAGGTTTGGACGGCGGATATGACCTACATCTGGACCGACGAAGGCTGGCTGTATCTGGCCATCGTGCTTGACCTGTTCAACCGCGAAGTGGTTGGCTGGTCGATTCGGCCCCGGATGACGGCAGATATCGTGACGGATGCGCTGGCGATGGCTTGGTTCCGCCGCAAGCCCGCATCGGGATTGATTCACCACTCGGACCGAGGCAGCCAATATGCTAGCCAGGCCTTCCAGGCCAAGCTGGCGGATTACGGCATGGTCTGCTCGATGAGTCGCAAAGCGAACTGCTGGGACAACGCCCCGAGCGAGAGCTTCTTCAACAGCCTGAAAAACGAGCGGGTGCATGGCCAGCGTTACGCCACGCACGAGCAAGCCAAAGACGATCTCTTTGACTACATCGAGATCTTTTACAATCGGAGCCGTAGGCACTCCACGCTCGGCTATGTGTCCCCGGCGCAGTACCTCAGGGACTGGGAACACCCACGGGGCATGGCGGCTTGACCCCCTTACCCTTGGAAGGCGAAAAACAAAGGGAACCTCACCCCTCGCGGGATCTGGTGGTTATTGGGGAGGAGAAGTTGTAGCGCTTTGCGGCTTGTTTGGGCGGCGTTGGTTGTTGGACCCAAGGGCGTACGACATCCCCCTGCTGGGGTGGTCGCTGTTTGTTTGAGCGGCGATGGTTTTTGCACCCAAAAGAATACGACATCC
>NZ_JFJV02000187.1:0-1117 GCF_000611145.1 Cupriavidus sp. SK-3
CTTGTTTTTCTTATCCATGTTCATATCGATTGATTAGGCGGCGGGACGAAGGCGAGTGGATGTGACACTTCTTCACCCGGCCTAGCGCGTTGGCGAGGAAGTCAAGGCAACGCATTGCAGCGCGAGTGGCAAAAGCTTAAAGCCACTTCCACTGCATATCGCTGTCATAAGCTCGCGTTTTTGATATCCCTTTTGAAGTCAAGGCGCGAAACGAGGCAGATTTCGCAACTCTCTTATCGGCTCGATCTTTATTGGGGTTAATACCTATGCTGCTTTGGTAGGGGTCAGAAATAAAAAAAACTAACAACAGATGTAAGTAATATGGAATTCCGCGCATCGTCCGGCGCTCAGGGGGGCGAGCACATGAGTCCACCCTACTGGTGATAACGGCGCGGTTTCAGGTGTCTTACTTGGAATAGGGTGGACTCATGTGCTCGGGGGCGGCGGAGGGCTCGCTCACCGCGCTGATACCGGCTCGACGGTGTCACTGCCCACGCTTGCTGGGGCATGGGTTTCGCGTTACTATGGCCGAACTTCTCGCGTCCCTGACGCATCGACATTGACAAGCAGTGCCGCCCTCCTGGGCTTGCTTCGTCCCGTAGTTCTCCTTCCTTCCCGATTCCTTGCGCAGCGCCTTTGCTTGATGCCAGAGCATCTGGCAAGCGCGTTGCCGCTCCAAGGATTCTTTGCTCATCTGAGCATCGAATAATCGCCCGACCCTTCTGTCGGGAAATCCCATTTAATGTTTTCAAGAGAGAGAAAACCATGGAGTCCTTGGCTAACCTGATGCGCTCGCCTATCCGCCTGTTCTTCACGCTGATGGCGGTTTATGTGGCATCACAGTCCGTTGTTTGCGCGGTGTTCCTCGTGCTCGTTGCGGGGTCGTGGTTATTTCATAAGCTCATCGGTCGTTCGCACGTTGTGCCGACGCCCCGTGACGCTGCAATGCCCAAGTCGCAAACTGCTACCGCAGAAGCTGAGCCAGCGCCGGTGCCCCAAGCGCCTGCGTACGCGAAGTCGCCTGTCGTTGTTCCATTCAACCGTCAGGAAGCTGCCCGGCGCCGCGCCTGACCCTTTCCGCCCTCGCATGAGGGCGGCCCTATCCACCTGTCGTGGG
>NZ_JFJV02000188.1:0-690 GCF_000611145.1 Cupriavidus sp. SK-3
GCGAAGGAAAGCTGGCGCTTGCGGCCGATCCAGGACGTGCTTCCATCCGGGCATCTCCACGTCGTGGATGGGACCAAAGGGGGAAGGTCACGCAATGTGAGCCTTGAATTCACTTGGCAGTACGATCTGCTGATCGAGGTCGCCGAGCTGGCGGCGGAGACGAACCCGAAGTACGGGACGTTGATACCGCGGACGTACACGCAAGATCAGTGGCGGCGGCACTTCTATAGTGTGCTGGAGAAGCACGGGGTCACGAAGAATGGATGCGGCGTGACTGCCCACGGATTGCGGCATCAGTACTTCCACCAGATGTACGAGCGGACGGCTGGCCAGGCGGCGGCCATCAAGGGCGGCGGGAAGGTGATAGATCGAGCGCGGCACGAGGAGGCAATGCGCAAGATCGTCGCGGCGGCTGGCCACAGCCGGCAGACGAAGGCCAACGCGTATCTGTCGACCTATTCAGTCCAGGCGGCGGGGTCGCGCCCGGTCGTTACACCGGAAATGGCCGCTCAGGCGGTGGCGGATGCCGGTGGGGTTAAGGCCAAGGCTGCGCAGGCGTTGGGGATCACGCGACAGGCGCTGTACCGGCTGCTGGCAAGGCTGCCGGTCATCAAAGAGACCGAGGAGTGAAACGTGGCGGAATTCCAGCAGTATGAGGCCTGGGTGCTGGAATGCCCTTCGAAAGACGCA
>NZ_JFJV02000189.1:0-2287 GCF_000611145.1 Cupriavidus sp. SK-3
CCCTCGCAAGCTCTCGAACTTACTGCCTTCCGCCAGGCGCTTGCGCCTGGCTCTCCTAAGCCGTAGCGCCGAAGGCGCTCCATTGTGGGGTGAGGCCGCAAGGCGGCCGAGGGGCGTAGCCCCTGGGGGGATGGGAGGCCGCTTGCGGCCGGGTGGGATCGAGAAGGGGGGTTTCCCCCCTTCGGCGGCCGGTCATGCTGCGCGGCAGCTTGGGCCGTGTTGCCGTTTTTTTCGCCAGCCTCTGGTTAAAACTACCTGGTTATATAAAAAGGTTATAAAGACGGTTAAAAACCTGGTTAGCATGACCGAAAAACGCGCG
The DNA here is from genome assembly GCF_000611145.1 of Cupriavidus sp. SK-3. NCBI lineage: Bacteria > Pseudomonadati > Pseudomonadota > Betaproteobacteria > Burkholderiales > Burkholderiaceae > Cupriavidus > Cupriavidus sp. SK-3. The sequence goes on from NZ_JFJV02000189.1 coordinate 320, forward strand.
TAAACCGTTGTCACGCCAAGGAAAAGTGCGAAGAGGCCGCCCCTCAAGTGTCAATGGATAAGCCCCCCATGTGTCAATACGCTGCCCCTCAAGTGTCAAGAACCGCGCCCCTCAAGTGTCAGTAGGGCCGCCCCTCAAGTGTCAATACCGGGGCAGGGTTCCTAACAGGGTTATCCACAACTTCGGTGGATAACTCCATGCCGATCAGGCACTTAGGCCGCCTCGGCGGCCGCCTGGACGGCTCGACCAGGCCGAAATCGGCCGCTGCCCCCCAAGTGTCAACATCGCGCCGGCCCCGCTGCCCCTCAAGTGTCAACGTCAGGGCTGCGCCGGCCGGCCTCGGCCGACTTGTCCCGAAACTGTCCACAACGGCCGCGCCGGTGGGGCAGGGCAGGGAAGGCCCCGGAAACGGGCCAGGAAGGCCCGTCAGGGCCGCAAAGCCCAGCGGCGAGGGCCACCGGCCCGGTGAGCGTCGGGAAGGCGCTGGAAGCCCGCCAGGGGCGAGACGGGCGGCTCTGCCGCCTGGCTCGATGCGCAGCACGACATAGCCGGTTCTCGCGGCCGCCGGCCGGGAGAATCCCCCGCAGCTCGGCCCCTCAAGTGTCAAAGGGTGGATCTCATCGTCAGAAGCGGCGATGCGAGATCCAGCGCCGGCGTCGGCCGTCATCGTCGGAACTGGCGATGGGGCCCTCGGTTCATCGTCAAAGGTGGCGATGGTCGACCGTGGCCTGGACGTGGCCAGCCTCGCCGGAAATGACGATGCTGCAGCTCGACGTGCGCGCGACCAGGTGGCCGGAACTCCCTCGTCAGAAGCGGCGATGCTCGAGAAAAAAAGCCGCCTCGATCTCGGGCGGCTCTCCAGGGGCAGGGCGGCGGTCATCGCTTGCAATGCACCAGGTCGTCATTGATCCAGGCGCTGTCCACCAGGCCGTTTTCGCGCAGCTCGTCGCATGCCTCGCTGACCTGCTCGCGCCACTTCTTCACGCGGGTGGAATCCGAACCGCACATGAGCCGGAACGTCTCCAGCTTGAGCGGGTACGGCTCCTTGTGCGTGGCAAAGTAGTCGAACATCCGCCGCGCGGTGGGCGACAGCTTGCGGTACTTCTCCCACACGAATTTCGTGTAGTGGTCGCCGGCGAACAGCACCACCATTTCGGTGTCGATCTCGACCTGGCAGCGCGACGTGCGCTTGCCGCGATCCAGGATGCGGAAGCGCCGGATCAGCGACACGGATTCCAGGCGGCCCAGCCGCTGGGAAGAGAACTGCATCGCGGACGCTTGCAGCCGCGAAAGGCAGTCCTCGGCCTGCTTGTAGTAGCGGCCATTGATCGACCAGCCCAAGTCCTGGCAAATCTCGTAGAACGTGAACGTGACCGGCTCGCCCAGCGGCGTGCGCTTCGCGTATTCGAGCACCTGGGCAAACACCAGCTCGTCGCTGTCGGCGCGTAGCTCGATGCCGGTAAAGGTGATCTCCACGTCCTTGCTGATGTGGTAGATCGCCTCGCGCTGCAAGGCGGCGCGGGGCACCTTCTTGTTCCTGGTCGTGAAGATCGCCGACCGGCCGAAGTCGTTGGGCATGGCCCGCATGTGGTCGGGCCACGGCGCGAGGTCGAACAAGGAAAGCTGCATGTCCTTGATCTGCTGCTTCGTGTGCTTGAGCAAGGCGGCCTGCTTGGCCTGGCTGACCTGCTCGGCCAGCTCGCCGGTGGCACTGGCCGGCTTCTCGGTCGTTTTCTTGGTCGCCATCTGTTGCGTTCTCCGTTCGGCGGTCACGCCGCTGACTTTCTCGGCCAAGGTGTTGACCACGGTTCGCGGCTCGGGCGGAAGGCCCATAGTCCGCGCCAGCTCGGCCGACTCGGCCGCCATCCGCTCGGAGCGCGCCACGGCCGCGCTGGGCGGCGGTGGCGGTGGCTCCGGCGCTGCCGGCCCGTCCGGCAGCTCGAAGAGGGAACCGGCGGGGCGGAAAGC
>NZ_JFJV02000190.1:0-1727 GCF_000611145.1 Cupriavidus sp. SK-3
ACGCGGCTTGACAAAAGACTGCTCATAGAAGAGTGTGTTCGGATTACGCTAGTCCTGCGTCTTCAGAAAGGCGACGCCCTTTCAGCGGTCGGTGGATGACCATGGAGCTGCGCCTTCGGGCTGCGATGAGCGCTGCAGTACCATCAGGCATCGGCCCCTGATGAAGACTGATATCCGGCTGTCACCGAATATCGCCGGGCCCTTCAACTCGCAACCCATGGGAGTCCAGACATGGTCGCAGTCAAATACGACGATCTTTCCATGGCATTCGACTTCGTTAGCTACGCGGCTCCAATGGAGCACAACGCGTATGTCTCACTCGATACGGGCAAAGTCTATTGGACTTCTGATTACAACGACACCTTCGACGAGGAGGTTCCTGACGACCTTGAAACTTCGGGCCGCTACCTTGCGATACCGCATAAGAACGAGCTCGGTCTTGGACGAAGTCTCGCCCTCCAATTTGTTGCACAGGAGTTGCCTGAGTGTTGCGACCAGGTGGAAGAATTCTTCCGACGACAAGGCGCTTACGCACGCTTCAAGGACTTGCTGGAGCGCAAAGGCATGCTCGAGCGCTGGTTTTCGTTTGAAGCCGACTCGGCCGAAAGAGCGCTGCGGCAATGGTGTGCCGAAAACGGGCTGGAGATTCTGGAGTCATAGCGCCGGATAGACATGCCGCAATGTCTGGCGGTAAAGGGTGGTCCTCTGGGAATTCAGGCACCGCCGTAACAAACAAATTGCCTGGCCGAGGGGCCATATACTGACGTTGGCCCACGGCTTTATGCGGAACGTTCGAGTGGCGGCTCCCCCGAACGTGGCCGATTTTCTTGCGCTTGAACCACGATCCGCTGTGGGTCGGCTAGCGATGACGAGTATAGCCGTCCGCGGGGCCCATTGTCACAATACTTTCATGATCATGAAAGTATTAATTGTGCGCGGCTCATTCGCCGCTGTCGCCTACCAGGCGTGCGGCCTAGCTCCTGGTCGACTAATCGGAAGTTCTCCGAAGTCAGGACTCCCTGCAACGAGCGCGTGGCCGCTCGTCAGCCTTCGCAGCCGAGCTGTGCCGGTTCTGCAGACGTTCGTGCATCGTCTCGCAGCGTATCAACATCATTGTCGCAGGCTCCTCGTCTGCGCCGGCGTCGGCAGCCTCCGCAGCGCTGCGCAAATATACTTGCCGGGAGACGATGGCGACGATCATGATCAGGGCGCCTACGCCGAGGGCGCGGGCCACAAACAAGAGGTATCGTGCCATCGACATCGCAACGGGTAGCAACAGGTGATTGGATGGTGAAGCCTACACGAAGGACGGTCTTCGCTGTTGCAGGGTGACACCATCCCCCGTTTCGCCTTCACTGGGCGATGGTGTCTTGTGTAACACCTCACTGGGCCTGATGAGCATGCCAAAGACGATCGAGCCCCTACCGAAGGGCCGCTACTGGGCCACACCCCACGCGTCCTTTCCGCTGGACGGACGAATGGCCATGACGAAGTGTTTCCTGGCGCCCACTGCGTCAGCGACGGCAAATGGGTCATCTTCTACAAGGATGGCGAAGAAGTCTGGGCCTGCAATGCCATCTATGCCGCCGCGCATTTCGACTTTGCTGCCGTTTCGAGCGCCTGCGCTTCGACGGCCGACTGAGGTGCCGGTGGCGCCGACCGACGTCTCACCCTCCCCATTCGGGATCAAGCCAAGGTAAAGCCAGAAATGACACATAAGCCTAGAA
>NZ_JFJV02000191.1:0-3647 GCF_000611145.1 Cupriavidus sp. SK-3
GCCGCGGCGCCCGCCAGCGAGCCGCCGCCGGCCGCGGGGCCGGGCCGCGACAATGTGGGGCATGAAGCGCCTTCGGCCGTGAACACAGTCTCCGGGATGGAGCCCCGATTCCGCACGCCGGAAGGCATGGCGCCTCTGGCGCCGGCCGCGAGGCCGCACACGCCCGCCGCGCCGGCACCGGCAATCCCTGCCGCACCGGCAGCGGTGTCAGGCCCCGCGATTCCCGCACCGCAGCAAAGCAGCTTGTGGGCGCCGGTGGATCCGAACCACGCCCCCGGCACCGGCACGGAACTGAACAAGGTATTCGCGCGGCTTGAAGGCCGCAAGGAACCAGGCGCAACCAGCGAGCGCGCGCCAGCGCGCCGCTCCTTTCTTGATCGGCTGAATCGCTCGTGAAGATCATTGCTGTTGTTTCGGCCAAGGGCGGCGTGGGCAAGACCACGCTGTCGGCCAACTTGGCCGAAGCGCTTGCCGTTGCCGGCGAGAATGTGCTTGCCGTCGACCTGGATCCGCAGAATGCCCTGCGCCTGCACTTCGGCATGCCGCCACAGGAGGTCGCGGGCCATGCGCGGGCGACCCTGGCTGGCGAAGCCTGGCAGCAGAGCATGTACAAAGGCCGTTCGCGCGTGCTGGTGGTGCCGTTCGGCGCGCTGAACGAGGCGGACCGCTCTGCTTTTGAAGCGCACCTGGCCACCCACCCGGGCTGGCTGCGCACCGAGCTTGCCGCGCTGGGCCTGGGCCGCGATGACGTGGTCGTGATCGATACGCCGCCCGGTCCGTCGCCTTACATGCGACAGGTGCTGTCGTGTGCGCGGCTGTGCGTGATGGTGTCGCTGCCGGATGCGGCGTCCTACGCCACGCTGCCCCTGATGGAAGACCTGATCCGCACCTATTGCGAGGGCCGACCGGATTTCCTGGGCCACGTGCTGGTGATCAACCAGGTCGACGTGAGCCGCCAGCTCGGCAAGGACGTGGTGCAGGTGCTGCGCGCCCAGCTCGGCGAGCGCGTGCTGGGCGTGATCCACCAGGACCAGGCCGTGGCCGAGGCGCTTGCCTATGATCGCAGCGTGCTCGAATACAACCCTCACAGCCAGGCCACGCACGACCTGCAGCGCTGCGCTGCGTGGATACGGAAAGCGTTGGCCGCCCACGGAGAAGCCGCGTGAAGCCAGCCAAGGCAACAGCCACTGCCGCGCCCAAGCGCGCGCGGGGCAAGGACCAGAACCAGGACCAGGACAAGCCCAACGGGCTGTCGTCCCTATTGCAGCGGTTCGGCACGACTTTCGTCGAACTTCCCTTGTGGGACAGTGCCCCGGCGCGGTGGCTTGCGCTGCTGTGCGGCCTGGCCATGTTTGCGCTGGTGGTCACCGTGCCGCTGGACTTCTGGCAGCAGGTCGGGTTTGCCGCGGTGTGCTTCGCGCTGGCGGTGTGGCTGAACAAGGTCAAGGGGCACCTTGCCACCCTGATGATGGTGGTGCTGTCGATCGCGGCTTCCAGCCGCTATATGTACTGGCGGCTGACCGAAACCGTGGGGCTGGGTGGCTGGTTCGACGCCGCCTTCGGCATCGGCCTGGTGCTGGCCGAGCTTTACGCTTTCGTGGTGCTGATGCTGGGCTACTTCCAGACCGCCTGGCCGCTCAAGCGCCGCCCGGTTCCGATGCCTGCGGACGTCGCCAGCTGGCCCACCGTGGATATCTTCATCCCCACCTACAACGAACCGCTGTCGGTGGTGAAGCCGACGGTGTTCGCCGCCATGTCGCTGGACTGGCCGCGCGACAAGATCAACGTCTACGTGCTGGACGACGGACGGCGCGATGAATTCCGCGAATTTTGCGAGAAGGTCGGCGTCACCCACATCACGCGCAACCACAACCGCCACGCCAAGGCCGGCAATATCAACGAAGCGCTCAAGAGCACGCACGGCGAGTATGTGGCGATCTTCGATTGCGACCACATTCCCACGCGGTCCTTCCTGCAGATCTGCATGGGCTGGTTCATCAAGGACCGCAAGCTGGCCATGCTGCAGACGCCGCACTATTTCTTCTCGCCCGATCCGTTCGAGAAGAACCTGCACACCTTCCAGGAAGTGCCTAACGAGGGCGAGCTGTTCTATGGCCTGGTGCAGGACGGCAACGACCTGTGGGACGCCACCTTCTTCTGCGGTTCGTGCGCCATCATCCGCCGCGCGCCGCTGCTGGAAGTGGGCGGCATCGCAGTGGAAACGGTGACCGAGGACGCCCATACCGCGCTCAAGCTGCACCGCAAGGGCTACGGCACTGCCTACCTGGCGATCCCTCAGGCCGCGGGGCTGGCCACGGAGAGCCTGTCCGGCCACGTGGGCCAGCGCATCCGCTGGGCGCGCGGGATGGCGCAGATCTGCCGGGTCGACAATCCGCTGTTCGGGCCCGGACTGTCGTTGCCGCAGCGGCTGTGCTACCTGAACGCCATGCTGCACTTCTTCTACGGCCTGCCGCGGCTGGTGTTCCTGACCGCGCCGCTGGCCTACCTGCTGTTCGGCGCCCACGTGATCCAGGCCTCGGCGCTGACCATCGCGATCTTTGCGCTGCCTCACCTGTTGCACGCGAACATGACCAATTCGCGCATCCAGGGCGAGTTCCGGCATTCGTTCTGGAACGAGGTCTACGAATCCGTGCTGGCCTGGTACATCATGCGTCCCGTGCTGGTGGCCTTCGTCAACCCCGCGGCCGGCAAGTTCAACGTGACGCCGAAGGGCGGGGTGATCGAGGAAGCCTACTTCGACTGGGTGATATCGCGGCCCTACCTGGTGCTGCTGCTGTTCAACCTGCTGGGCGTGGTGGTGGGTTTCCTGCGGCTGTTCCTGTGGAATCAGTTCGAGGCCACCACGGTCGTGCTCAACCTGATCTGGACGTTCTACAACCTGATCATCCTCGGCGCCTCCATCGCTGTCGCCAGCGAGACGCGCCAGATCCGCGTGGCGCACCGGGTTGCGATGAAGCTGCCCGCCACGCTCCATTTCGCCGATGGCCGCGCGCTGGTGTGCGAAACCATCGACTTTGCCGAAGGTGGCATCGGCATGCGGCTGCCACCGGGCACGAAGGCCACCGTGGGCGAGCCGGTGCAGATATCGCTTTACCTGCAGGACGACGAACACATATTCCCCGCCAAGGTGGTGTTCCAGGGCGAGACGCACACTGGCCTGGAAATGGCGGAGATGAGTCCGCGCGAGGAACTGGCCTTCGTGCAATGCACCTTCGCGCGTGCCGACGCGTGGATCGATTCCTGGGGCCGCAAGCGTCCGGATGCGCCGGGGCTGGCTGCCGGCCAGATCCTGCGCATCGGCCTGCTCGGTTTCCATAATGTGATGTTCCACCTGGGCCGAGAAATGCGCCGCCTGCTGCGGCGGCCCGAACCCGGCGCCTCCGCAAACTGATTGGCCTGAGCGGCCCACGTGCCGCTTCCCCGCCCCATGGGGAGCGGCGATCTGACCACGCACCGGACCACTGGCAAGAAAGAAGAGAATGCGTTTGACCAAGACACCACGCCTGCCCGCACGCTTGTCCACAAGGCCACCCGCGCGCTTGCCAGCATTGACCCGCCTGGGTGCGCTGCTCGCGCTCGCCATGCTGACGGTAAACCCGGCCGGCGCCCAGCGCGCCGGCGTGCCC